>NZ_CAXTBY010000081.1:0-18985 GCF_964242245.1 uncultured Methylobacterium sp.
TCCCGGATCGCGTGGAGCGGTGTGTGCATCCGCAAGCCCGCAGAGGGGGAGGGAAGGCTGCCCGGATGGCAGGACGCGACGGACCCGAGCCCGCCGGACGGGCTTGGCCCTCCGCTCGGCAGGCCGGACCATCGACCCGGCGCAACCTCGACCCGCCCCCGCCGTTGAGCGGCGGAGGCTTCTTCGTGGAACCTCGTGCAGTTGCGGAGGCGCGTCATGGGTCTGCTCGAATCGGTCGTCGGCGGCGTGGTCGGGCAGGTGCTCGGGAGCGGGCGCGGCGCGTCCGGGGCGATGTCGCCCCTGGTCAAGGCGCTGCTGATGCTGCTGCTGACGAAGGGCGCGAGCGGCGGCCTCGGCAACGTGCTGGGCGACGTGCTCGGCGGCGGCCGCCCCGCACCCGATCCCCGCTCCGGCGGCGCCGGCCCGCACAGTCGCGACCCCGGCCACGCGGCGAGCGACGATGCCGGCGACATCGGCGGCTTCAACCAGGGCGGCCTGCAGGACGACGCCGCGCCGCTGCCGGGCAACGATTACAGCGACCTCTCCGGCATGCTCGACGGCCCCGGCGACGCCCGGCCTGTTCCTCAGACAGGAAATGTTTCACATGAAACATCCGGCGGCCTCGACGGGCTGGTCGCGGGCTTCCACCGGAGCGGCCTCGGCGACGTGGTTGAGTCGTGGATCGGCCACGGCCCGAACCGCGTGGTCGCGCCGGACCAGCTTGCCTCGGCGCTCGGCCCCGGCACCCTCGACACACTTCAGAGCCAGACTGGCCTCAGCCGCGACGACCTGCTTGGGCAACTCTCGAAGGTGCTGCCGGAGGTGGTGCACACGCTCACGCCGCAGGGACGGGTGCCGGATGATTCTGAACGGCACGGTTGGTAATCAATGCTGTTCTTTGAACACCAATATTCTATAACATCAATGACCATTGGCCGATTAGCCAGCAATTTAGACTTCCGGTCAGAAAATCTAAGCGACGCGCCGCATCACCAAGCTCGCATTCGTCCCCCCAAACCCGAACGAGTTCGACAGCACCACGTCCACCCGCTTGCGTTTGGCCTCGTGCGGCACGAGGTCGATCCGCGTCTCGACCGAGGGGTTGTCGAGGTTGAGCGTCGGCGGGATCACGCCGTCGCGGATCGTGAGGACGGAGAAGATCGCCTCGACGGCGCCGGCGGCGCCGAGCAGGTGGCCGATGGCGGACTTGGTGGAGGACATCGCCGCCCCCGCAGCGGCCGCGCCGAGCAGGCGCTCGACGGCCTTCAGTTCCAGCTCGTCGCCCATCGGCGTCGAGGTGCCGTGGGCGTTGATGTAGTCGATCTTGGAGGGCGCGATGCCGGCCCGCTTCACGGCCGCCGCCATGCAGCGGTAGGCGCCGTCGCCGTCGGGGGCCGGCGAGGTGATGTGGTAGGCGTCGCCCGAGAGGCCGTAGCCGACCACCTCGGCGTAGATCCGGGCGCCGCGGGCCCGCGCGTGCTCGTACTCTTCGAGCACCACCACGCCCGCGCCCTCGCCCATGACGAAGCCGTCGCGGTCCCGGTCGTAGGGCCGGGAGGCGCGCGTCGGCGCGTCGTTGAAGCCGGTCGAGAGCGCCCGGCAGGCGGCGAAGCCCGCGAGCGACAGGCGGTTGACCGGCGATTCGGCGCCGCCCGCCACCATCACGTCGGCGTCGCCGAGCGCGATCAGGCGCGAGGCGTCGCCGATGGCGTGCGAGCCGGTGGAGCAGGCGGTGACGACGGCGTTGTTCGGGCCTTTGAGCCCGTGCGCGATCGAGACCTGCCCCGAGGCGAGGTTGATGATCCGGCCGGGGATGAAGAACGGCGAGATCCGCCGCGGGCCCTTCTCGTGCAGCGTCACCGACGCGTCGTAGATGCCGCCGATGCCGCCGATGCCGGAGCCGATCAGCACGCCGGTGGCGCACTGGTCTTCGTGGCTCCTCGGGTGCCAGTCCGCGTCGGCGAGGGCTTGGCCGGCCGCCGCCATCGCGAAGACGATGAACGGATCGACCTTGCGCTGCTCCTTCGGCTCCATCCAGGCGTCGGGATCGAAGGTGCCGTCCGAGCCGTCGCCGAGGGGGACCTGGCAGGCGATGCGGCAAGCTAGGTCCGCGGTCTCGAAGCCCGTCACCGGGCCGGCGCCGCTGTCGCCGGCGATCAGGCGGCTCCAGGTGTGCTCGACCCCGCTGCCGAGCGGCGTGACCATCCCCAGACCCGTGACCACCACCCGCCGCATCGCGCTATCCCGACGTTCCGCTCAACAGCCATAACGGCGCGCGGGGCGCTTCAGCCCCGCCCGCGCCGCGCAACACCTTGCCCCCTCGTCCGCGTCAGGCGGCCGAGTTCTTCTCCAGGAACTTCACCGCGTCGCCGACCGTCTGGATGGTCTCGGCGGCGTCGTCCGGGATCTCGACGTTGAACTCTTCCTCGAACGCCATCACGAGCTCGACGGTGTCGAGGCTGTCGGCGCCGAGATCGTCGATGAAGTTGGCGCCCTCGACCACCTTCTCGGGCTCCACGCCCAGGTGCTCGACGACGATCTTCTTCACGCGCTCAGCGATATCGCTCATCGTTGCTGGTCCTCGGTCTCGTCTGTCTGATGGGTGAAGTGGAGGTGCCGTCGCCGCGATCAGCCCTTGCCGGGCCTGTGTTGCTTGGAGCGGCCGGTGACCGATCGCGCGTGGTCCGAAAAACCCGTTCGCCTTGGACTCGGAACCCGCCGAACCGTCAACCCCCTTGCACGGCAGCCGGGGTGTTAACACAGGGTTCCCGCCCTGGCGAGGGCCGGTTCACGCACCGTTCATCGGTGTCCGCGCCCGGCCGATTCCGCCGCGTTTTCCGCACCCTAGCGGATCAGACCATCGCCATGCCGCCGTTGACGTGGAGGGTGTGGCCGGTGACGTAGGCCGCCTCCGCCGAGGCGAGGTAGACCACGGCGGCGGCGACCTCGGCGCCCTCGCCGAGCCGCCCCGCGGGCACGCGGGCGAGGATGCCCGCGCGCTGCTTGTCGTTCAGCCCCTCGGTCATCGGCGAGGCGATGAAGCCGGGGCTGACGCAGTTCACGGTGACGTTGCGTGAGGCCACCTCCGCCGCCAGCGCCTTCGTCAGCCCGACGAGGCCGGCCTTGGCCGCCGCGTAGTTGCCCTGGCCGGGGTTGCCCGTGGTGCCGACCACCGAGCCGATGTTGACGATGCGGCCCGAACGCCGCCGCATCATCCCCTTCACGGCCGCCCGCGACAGGCGGAAGGCCGCGGTGAGGTTGACCGCGATGACCTGATCCCACTCCTCGTCCTTCATCCGCAGGAAGAGGTTGTCGCGGGTGATGCCGGCGTTGTTGACGAGGATGTCGAGGCCGGCCAGCGCCGCTTCCGCGGCCGGCACCAGCGCCTCGACGGCGGCCGCGTCCGCAAGGTTCGTCGGCAGCACGTGGGCGCGCTCCCCGAGGTCGGCGGCCAGCGCCTCCAGGGCCTCGGCCCGGGTGCCGGAGAGCGCGAGCACCGCGCCCTGCGCGTGGAGCGCGCGAGCGATGGCGCCGCCGAGGCCGCCGGTGGCGCCGGTGACGAGGGCCTTGCGGCCGGTGAGATCGAACATGGGCGTTCCTGCTCCTCGGACGGCGCGGCGCTCAGCGGGCGGGAAACGCGGCGACGTCATCCGGCGTGCCGACGGAGGTCGCGCTCGCGCCGGGCGCGATCCGCTTCACCAGCCCCGACAGCACCTTCCCAGCGCCCACCTCGAAGAACGCGTCGACGCCCGCGGTGGCCATCGCCGAGACGCTCTCGCGCCACCGGACGGTGCCCGTCACCTGCGCGACGAGGTTTTCGCGGATCGCCTGCGGGTCGGTCGCCGGGGCGGCGCGCACGTTGGCGTAGACGGGGACGACGGGGGCCTTCAGCGCCACCGCGGCCAGCGCCGTCCCCATCGCGTCGGCGGCCGGCCGCATCAGGCGGCAATGGAACGGCGCGGAGACGTTGAGCATCACCGCCCGCTTGATGCCGCGCGCCTGCGCCAGCGCCACCGCGCGCGCGACGGCGTCCCGGTCGCCGGACAGGACCACCTGACCGGCGCCGTTGTCGTTGGCCACGTCGCAGACCGCGCCGGCGGCGGCCTCAGACGCGATCGCGCGCGCGGCCTCGATCTCGGCCCCGATCAGCGCCGCCATCGCCCCCGCACCGGGGGCCACCGCCGCCTGCATCGCCGCGCCGCGGATGCGCAGCAGCCGGGCGGTGTCGGCCAGCGTCAGGCTGCCGGCGGCGGCCAGCGCCGCGTACTCGCCGAGCGAGTGGCCCGCCATGCAGGCCACGTCCCGCGCGAGGTCGAGGCCGCGCTCGGCCTCGAGCACCCGCAGCACCGCCAGACTCGCCGCCATCAGCGCCGGCTGGGCGTTGACCGTCAGCGTGAGCGCGTCGAGGGGCCCGTCGAACATCAGGCGCGCGAGCGGCTGGCTCAGCGCGTCGTCCACCTCGGCGAACACGGCGCGGGCCTGCGGGAACGCCGCGGCCAGGGCCTTGCCCATGCCCACCGCTTGGCTGCCCTGGCCGGGAAAGATGAGTGCCCGCACGGTCGCTCCGTCCGCCCGCCCGGTTTCGGGCTCAAGGGGCGGCGCAGTCGCACCGCCCGCCGCGGGTGTCAACGATGCAGCGCACACGGCATCCCGGAGGCTCAGGCCTCGTTGAAGAAATCGACGTTGCCGGTATCGAGGCTGTAGGCCGCGCCGACGACGCGGAGCTTGCCCACGCGCAGCGGATCGAGCAGCGCCGGCTCGGAGGCCGAGCGCAGGCGGTTCACGACCCGGTCCACGTTGGCGCGCACCGAGTTCTCGACGAGGTCGCCGGGCTTGTCCCTCACCGACAGCACGGCCGGGACGATGGGCTCGACCATCCGGCCGATCGAGCCGGGAAACTGGGTGTTGTCCCTCACGACGCTCACCGCGGCCTCCACCGCGCCGCAGCGGCTGTGACCCATCACCAGCACGAGCGGCACGCCGAGCTGCGAGACCGCGTACTCGATCGATCCGAGCGCCGCGGTGTCGACGGTGTTGCCGGCGTTGCGCACGATGAACAGCTCGCCGAGGCCGCGCCCGAACAGGATCTCCGGCGAGACGCGCGAATCGGAGCAACTCACCAGCACGCAGAACGGCGTCTGGCCCAGCGCGATCTCGATACGCCGTTCGCGCCCCTGCGCCGCCTGGACGGGGAAGTCGGTGAGATAGCTCGCGTTGCCGTCCTTCATCACCTTGAGCGCCTGGTCAGGGCTCATGTCGGTCTTCTTCGTGGACGGGCTCAGGGCGAGCGCCCGCGCCGGCAGGACGGTGACCGCCAGGGCAGCGGCACCGAGATGGCAGCCGCAGCCGATGAGGTGGCGCCGACTCAGGCGATCGATCATGACGGGTCCCCGCAGGCCGGGCCGCGGTTCGCGCCGGCACGACGTCTCTGACTGTTGCCGAAACGGCTTGTAAAGGGGCGCCGCGCCGCAAACCGCTCTGCTTGTTGCCAAACGGCATCCGGTGTAAGAGCCGCCACCTCCCGAAAAATCCGTATCCGCTGGAAGGAGCCGCCGCGCATGGCTCGCGTCACCGTCGAAGACTGCATCGAGAAGGTCGAGAACCGGTTCGAGCTGGTGCTGCTCGCCAGCCACCGCGCGCGCCTGCTGGCCGCCGGCGCCCCGCTGACCGTGGACCGCGACCGCGACAAGAACCCGGTCGTGGCGCTCCGCGAGATCGGCGACGCGACGATCACCGCCGACGACCTCAAGGAGCAGTTGATCCACTCGATGCAGAAGTACGTCGAGGTCGACGAGCCGGAGGCCGAGGCGGTCCCGCTGCTGTCGAGCTCGCCCACCGCCGCCGCCGTTTCGCCGACGGCCGCGAGCGACGACGCCGCACCGCAGTTCGACCGGATGAGCGAGGAGGACCTGCTCCGCGGCCTCGAGAATCTCGCGCCGCCCGTCGAGACCGACGACGAGGGCGAGTAGTCCTGCGTTCGCAATCGCGAATCGGCATCTGACGGGCTCGGCGGAAACGCCGGGCCTTTCGCTTGCCGGATGCCCGGGCGTTTCGCGAGGCTGCGACGCATTCGGGGCTGGCGCCGGGCCGCCCGTTGCGGGAGACTTGACCCTCCTCAGGATGGGAAAGGGTATCCGGGCGGATGATGCGCCAGTACGAACTCGTCGAGCGGGTGAAGCGCTACAACCCCGCGACGAACGAGGCGCTGCTCAACCGTGCCTACGTCTACGCCATGCGCGCCCACGGCACGCAGAAGCGGGCCTCCGGCGATCCGTTCTTCGCCCATCCCCTCGAAGTCGCCGCGATCCTCACGGACCTGCGCCTCGACGACGCGACCATCGTCGCCGCCGTGCTGCACGACACGGTCGAGGACACGGCGGCGACGCTGGACGAGATCCGCACGCTGTTCAGCCCCGAGATCGGCGCCCTCGTCGACGGCCTGACCAAGCTGAAGCGCCTCGACGTCGTCTCCAAGCAGGCGGCCCAGGGCGAGAACTTCCGCAAGCTGCTCCTGGCGGTGGCAGCCGACGTCCGCGTGCTGCTGGTCAAGCTCGCCGACCGCCTGCACAACATGCGCACGCTCCAGCACATGCCGGCGGACAAGCGCGAGCGGATCGCCCAGGAGACCCTGGACATCTACGCGCCGCTCGCCGGCCGCATGGGCATGCAGGAGCTGCGCGAGGAGCTGGAGGATCTGGCCTTCCGCAACCTCAAGCCCGAGATCTACGCCACCGTCGCCCGGCGGCTCTCCGACCTCACCGCGAAGACCGAGCGCCTCGTCGACACCATCGAGCGGGACCTCACCGCCAAGCTCTCCGCCCGCGGGATCGAGGCCGCCGTCACCGGCCGGCAGAAGCGGCCGTTCTCGATCTGGTCGAAGATGGAGCGGAAGTCCGTCGCCTTCGAGCAGCTCTCCGACGTGTTCGGCTTCCGCGTCGTGGTCGCAGAGCCGGCCGACTGCTACGGGGCGCTCGGCGTCGTACACACGAGCTGGCCGATGGTGCCGGGACGCTACAAGGACTACATCTCGACGCCGAAGCAGAACGACTACCGCTCGATCCACACCACGGTGATCGGGCCCAAGAGCCAGCGCGTCGAGCTTCAGATCCGAACCCGGGCGATGGACGACATCGCCGAGTACGGCATCGCCGCGCATGCCCACTACAAGGAGGGGGCTAAGGAGGGCGGCAAGCCGCAGGGGGCGCGGGAGCCGGAGGGCGGCATCCACCCGCGGCTGGCCGCCGAGAGCGGCGCCTACCAGTGGCTGCGGCGCACCATCGAGCTGCTCGCCGAGGGCGACAGCCCGGAGGAGTTCCTGGAGCACACCAAGCTCGAACTGTTCCAGGACCAGGTGTTCTGCTTCACGCCCAAGGGCCGGCTGATCGCCCTGCCGCGCGGCGCCACGCCGATCGACTTCGCCTACGCCGTCCACACCGATGTCGGCAACTCGGCGGTGGGTGCCAAGATCAACGGGCGCATGGCGCCGCTGCTGCATGAACTCGCCAACGGCGACGAGGTCGAGATCTCGCGCTCGGACGGCGCGGCCCCGCCCGCGGCCTGGGAATCGCTGGTGGTGACCGGCAAGGCCCGCGCGGCGATCCGACGGGCGACCCGCTCGGCCGTGCGGCGCCAGTACGCGGGCCTCGGCCGGCAGATCCTGGACCGCGCCTTCGAGCGTGCGGGCAAGACCTTCTCCGAGGACAAGCTGCGCGGCGCCCTGCCGCGCCTCGCACGCGCCTCGGCCGAGGACGTGTTCGCGGCGGTGGGGCGCGGCGAGATGTTCTCGGGCGACGTCGTGCGCGCGGTCTACCCCGACTACAAGGACGAGCGCCGCGCCGTCCCCCCCGGCCTCCCGCAGCCGGTCGTCAACGGCGCCGGCCGCCTGATCCGCTCCAAGGATCAGACCATGCGCCTGACCTTCGGCGGCGACGCCTCAGCCGACGCGATCCCGATCCGCGGCGTGGCCGGCGACCTCCCGGTGAGCTTCGCGTCCGATGGCGGCGCCGTTCCCGGCGACCGGATCGTCGGCATCCTGGTGCCGGGCGTCGGCGTGACGATCTACCCGATCCAGTCGGCCGCGCTCGCCGCCTTCGACAACGAGCCCGAGCGCTGGCTCGACGTGCGGTGGGACGTGGAGGCCCGTGCCAGCGAGCGCTTCCCGGCCCGCCTCGCGCTCCAGTCGATCAACGAGCCCGGGGTGCTGGCGCAGATCGCCCAGGTGATCGCCGACCACGACGGCAACATCGACAACCTCTCGATGAAGCGCCGCACCCAGGACTTCACCGACATCGTCATCGACCTCTCCGTCTGGGACCTGCAGCACCTGAACGCGATCGTCGCCGAGCTTCGCGGCAAGCGGACGGTCGCCCAGGTCGACCGCGTCAACGGTTAGGCAGGGGCCGTCGGGGGCGCCTTGCCTCGCCGTTCCGGCGCTGCCACAAGCGCGCGTCGTCACCGAACGCACGCGCAGCGGAGCCGCGATCCCATGAATCCGGACCAGGTTCTCGCCGAATTTCGCGATGCCGGCGCCCTGCTCGAAGGCCACTTCATCCTCAGTTCCGGCCTGCATTCGGGCACCTTCCTCCAGAAGATGGCGATCTTCTCCGAGCCGCCGCGCACCGAGCGCCTGTGCCGGGCGCTGGCCGCCGCGATCACGGCGCGCTTCGGGCCGGTCGACATCGTCGTCTCGCCGGCCGTCGGCGGCATCGTCCCGGGCTACGAGACCGCCCGCCACCTCGGCGCGCGGGCGATCTTCGTCGAGCGCGATCCGGGCGGCCCCTTCAGCCTGCGGCGGGGCTTCAGCGTCCCGGCGGGCCGGCGCGCGGTCATCGTGGAGGACATCGTCACGACGGGGCTGTCGGCGCGCGAATGCCTCGCCGCGCTGCGGGAGGAGGCCGGCGAGGTCGTCGGCGCCGCCTGCCTGATCGACCGATCCGGCGGGCGCGGCACGGTCGGCGTGCCGCTGCTCTCGCTCGTCACCCTGGACATCCCGGCCTACCCCGCCGACGCCCTGCCGCCGGAGCTCGCCGTGCTGCCGGCGGTTAAGCCCGGGAGCCGAATGATGGCGACGGCCTGATCCGTGCAGAGCATCAATCCGACAATCATAGTTCCTGTAAAAGGCGTTCTCAGCGTAGTGCAATAACTCTACGTTCAAGTATCGCGGTACTCGCGCCAGGTTTCCTCGAACGCGCGTCGCGCAGCGGATCGGCGGCTGCGCTTGACAGGTACGAGGTCAATCCTCAGAGCTAAGCAACGGCTGTTTTACGCGCCGTGGTTGGCCCCGGCGAAGGGTCGTCCTCTCGCATTGCCGCAAGAGCGATGTTGAAACGGGCACGGGGCGGCCCTGTGCGCCGCGGTCGTTTTCCTAAGACATACGCCGTCATTCCGATTGTTGATGAATTGAAGATGGATCGTGCCATGAGCACACTGCAACGCAGCGCCCTGTTCATCGACGGCGCCAACCTCTACGCCACCACCAAGACCCTCGGCTTCGACATCGACTATAAAAGATTACTAAAAGAATTTCAGACGCGAGACAATCTCATCCGCGCCTTCTACTACACGGCGATGATCGAGGATCAGGAATATTCCTCGATCCGCCCGCTGATCGACTGGCTCGACTATAACGGTTACCGGGTGGTGACCAAGCCGGCCAAGGAGTTCACCGACTCGACGGGCCGTCGCAAGGTCAAGGGCAACATGGATATCGAGTTGGCGATCGATGCCCTCGAACTGAGCCCGTACATCGATCACATGGTCCTGTTTTCCGGCGACGGCGATTTCCGGTCGCTGGTCGAGGCGATGCAGCGGCGCGGCGTGAAGGTGACCGTGGTGTCGACCATTCAGAGCCAGCCCGCGATGATCGCCGACGACCTCCGGCGACAGGCCGACGAGTTCGTCGACCTCGTCCACCTCATGGGCAAGATCGGGCGCGACCCCGGCGAGCGGCAGGCGCGCTCGGCGTTCGAGCGCCCGCGCGAAGGCGCAGAGCGCCCGGCACGGGCCAACCCGGCGCTCGAGAGCCGGTACGGCATCCGCCAGGGCCCGAACGGCTCCGAGGAGGCGCCGACGGAGGAGTGAGGCTCAGGCCTCCGATCCGTCGAGCCACGCGAGGACGGCCTCCGCGCTCCGGTCGGGCGGGAACACGGGATAGAAGACCTTGGTCACGACGCCGTCGTCGACGACGAGGGTCAGCCGGCGCAGCAGCACGGCGCCGCCGGCCTCGAAGGTCGGCAGGCGCGCGGCCATCGCGAAGGCGCGGTGCGGGTCCGCGAGCAGCGTGAACGGCAGGTGCAGGCGCGCGGCGGCCTCCCGCTGATAGGCGCTCGTCTGGGTCGACACGCCGTGCACCTGCGCGACCCCGCGCGCGATCAGTGCCGCGTGATGGTCGCGGAAGCCGCAGGATTGCGGCGTGCATCCGCGGGCACCGGGGATCGCGTCCCAGTCCGGCACGAGGTTGGGCTGGCCCGGTTCGCCGGTGCGGGGATAGGCGTAGGCGATCGTGCGGCCGGAGAGCCGGGCCAGCGACACGCGGCCTCCGTCGGTGGCGGCCAGCGACACGTCCGGCAGGCGCATCCCGGTGAGATGCGCCGCCGCGCCGTCGTCGACCGGGACGGGCAGGTCGGCGGGCAGGGTCTGGTAGGTGGGTTCCATGGCGAGGCTCCGGGTTCGGCGCGCAGCCTATCTCGGTCGGGCCCGGGACCGGAAGCATCTCGCGGATACACACATCGCTCCACGCGATCCGGGATGAGCGCGGGTCCCCTCCCCTGAGCGGGACAGGGTGAGAGATGAGAACTCACCGGATACGGCACGCCCCTCACCCCATCCCTTGTAACTTGCTTCCGCTGTCATCTGGTCTGGTCCCAGGTGCGGTGGCAGGCGGGAGACCGCGAGCCCTGAGGGACGCCAAGCCCGTGGGAGAGCTTGGGTCTTCGCCTGCCGTTCCATCGAACCCGAACAGTCGCTTGGGCCGCTCGCTGCGAAGCCCGCTTGCGCAAGGATGGGATCGGATGGACGCCGTTATCGTTGGGATCGATATCTCCAAGGACCGGTTGGATGTGCACATCCTGCCGAGCCGAGAGGCCTTCGTGGTCCCGCGCGACGGGGCCGGCATCGCCGATTTGTGCGACCGGCTTCGTCCCCTGGCGCCGAGAGCCGTCGCGGTGGAGGCCACCGGCGGCTTCGAGACCGTGGTCGCCGCCGGACTGGCGGCGGCCGGCCTGCCGGTGGTGGTGGTCAATCCGGCCCAGGTGCGCGCCTTCGCCCAGGCTCTGGGCAAGCGCGCCAAGACCGATCCCATCGACGCCGCCGTGATCGCCCGCTTCGTGGAAGCGACCAAGCCGGAGATCCGGCCGCTGCCCGACGCCGAGACACAGGCCTTGGCCGATCTCGTCGCAAGGCGGCGCCAGATCGTGGCGATGATCGGGGCCGAACGCCAACGCGAGAGGCGAGCCCCGGCCCGCATCCAGAAGAGCATCCGCCGCCTGAAGGCGCTGGAGAAGGAACTCGCCAGCGTCGATGCCGACATCGACGGGGCGGTCCGCGGATCGCCGGCCTGGCGCGAGAAGGAGGACCTCCTCACCTCCGTCCCCGGTATCGGGCCGACCATCGCCCGCACCCTGCTGGCCGAGATGCCCGAACTCGGCACCCTCGACCGCCGCCAGATCGCAGCCCTGGCCGGCCTCGCCCCCTGGACCCGCCAGTCCGGCCAGTGGCGCGGCAAGAGCTTCATCGGCGGCGGCCGAGCCAGCGTGCGCGCCGCCCTGTTCATGGGCGCCCTCGTGGCAGCCCGCCACAACCCCACCCTCAAAGCCTTCCGCGACAGGCTCGTCGCCACCGGAAAGCCCAGGATCGTCGCCGTCGTCGCAACCGCCCGAAAACTCCTGACCATCCTCAACGCCATGCTCCGGAGCAGCACACCATGGCACACACAAAACCCTTGACCGCCAAGACAGTCGCTCTCCCCATGCAAGAGGGGGCCGACCGGCGCTTCGCCCGATCCACGCAGCACCGGTCTAACGATGGCTCAGCCCCGGTCGCGCATGATCCGGGCGCGGTCGCGCTCCCAGTCGCGCTGCTTGGTGGCCTCGCGCTTGTCGTGGGCCTGCTTGCCCTTGCCGAGGCCGAGTTCCACCTTCGCCCGGCCCTTGTCGTTGAAGTAGATCTTCAGCGGCACGACCGTGTAGCCCTGGCGCTGGGTGGCGCCGAGCCACTTGTCGATCTGGCGGCGGTGCAGCAGCAGGCGGCGCGGGCGCTTGGTCTCGTGGTTGAAGCGGCTCGCCTGGACGTATTCCGGGATGTAGGCGTTGAACAGCATCAGGTCCTTGCCCGACGGCCCGGCATAGGCCTCGCCGATCGTCGCGCGACCGCTGCGGAGCGACTTCACCTCGGTGCCGGTGAGCGAGATGCCGGCCTCCAGGGTGTCCTCGATCGCGTAGTGGAAGCGCGCGGCGCGGTTGTCGGCGACGACGCGCCGGGTCGGTTCGGGTTTCGGAGCCATTTTTTTCCGCGACGCGACGCTCAGGCGGCTAGGAGTCCGGCGTGCCGCAGCGCCGCGTCGACGATGCCCTTGGTCTCGGCCGAAACCGGCACGAGGGGCAGGCGCACGTCGGCGCTCATGTGGCCGAGGCGCTCCAGGGCGTACTTGACGGGCGAGGGGTTCGATTCGGCAAACAGCCCGACCTGGAGCGGCAGCAGCCGGTCCTGGATCCGCAGCGCCTTGGCGTAGTCGCCCGACAGGCTCGCCTCCTGAAGGTCGGCGCAGAGGCGCGGGGCGACGTTCGAGACCACGGAGATGCAGCCATGGCCGCCGTGGGCGTTGTAGCCGAGCGCGGTCGCATCTTCGCCTGAAAGCTGGATGAAACCCTCTCCCATGGCCTGACGCTGGAGGCTGACGCGGTCGATCCTGGCGGTCGCGTCCTTCACCCCGGCGATGTTCTTGAGTTCGGACAGGCGCGCCATCGTCTCGACGCTCATGTCGACGACGGAGCGCGGAGGGATGTTGTAGATGAGGATCGGGATGCCGACGGCGTCGTTGACGGCCTTGAAGTGGGCGTAGAGCCCGCCCTGCGTCGGCTTGTTGTAGTACGGCGTGACCACGAGCACGGCGTCGGCGCCGATCTTCTCCGCGTGCTGCGCGCGCTCGACCGCCTCCGCGGTCGAGTTCGAGCCGGCGCCGGCCACCACCGGCACCCGGCCGCCCGCTTCCGCGACGCAGGCCTCGACCACGCGGTCGTGCTCGTCGTGGCTCAGCGTCGGGCTCTCGCCGGTCGTGCCCGTGGGCACGAGGCCGTGCGTGCCCTGCGCGATCTGCCAAGCCACGAACCGGCGGAAAGCGGCCTCGTCGAACGCGCCGTCGCGGAACGGCGTCACCAGGGCGGTCAGCGAGCCCCTCAGGCGGCGCGCATGGGTCTCGGTCATCACGGACGTCCTGGCCGGTCTCGCTGGCGATCGCGAGAGGCGCCGATGATCCGGCGCCTCGTCGCGGGCGGCGCAGACATAGGGCTTCCGGCACCCCCGCGCAAACCCTTCGCGCACGCGGTTCATGGCTTCTTAAGGCTGCCGGGGGAGCCTATCCGTTGCCGGCTTCCGTCGCGAGCAGGCTGTTGAGAGAGTGAGCGCATCGATGGCGTCCCTCACGCGCGCGCAGATCGCCGCCCTCGGCCTCGCCCTGACGGCCGGCGTCGCGCTGGCGGCCCCGTCCGTCGACCTGCGCGGATCGCAGACCCCGGCCGCCTCGCAGCCGAGCCCGCCCGCGAGCGACGCCGCGGCGCCGACCGCGCGCGTTCAGGACGCCGCGACCGCGATCGACCCGGTCGCGGCCGATGCCCTCAAGATCGATCCGAAGCCGGTCTCCGAGTCCGGCTCGGCCAAGCCGCTCCCCCCGGGTCAGGGGCTCGCGCCCGGGGCGACGCTCCCGGCGGCGGCGGCCTACGCCTCGGCCGATCCGGACGCGCCGATCGCCTTCCCGCTGCCCGACGCCGGCGTGACGCCGGCGGCGCCCGTGCCGGAGGTGCCGAGCCTCGGGCCGATCGCCCGGGTCGGGGACACTGACGTGGCCCTGCTGCGGCAGGCGATCGACCTCTACCGCAAGGGCCGGGTCGCGGACGGCGACCGCCTGCGCGACGGCTTCACCGATCCGGCCGCGCGGGCGCTGCTCGAATGGGTTGCGATCCGCGCGGGCGCCGGCATCGGCTTCGAGCGCACCGTCGCCTTCACCCGCGCGAACCCGGACTGGCCGGCCGGTCCCCTGCTGCGGCGGCGGGCCGAGGAGGCGCTGCTGATCGAGCGCAAGGGTCCGGCGACCGTGCGCGCGTTCTTCGGTGCGAGCCGGCCGGCGAGCGCGCCGGGCAAGTTCGCCCTGGCGCTGGCCTTCAAGGCGGACGGGCTCGATGCCGACGCCGCCGACTTGGTGCGCGACCTGTGGCGCTCCGAGACCTTCGGGCGCACGCTCGAAGCGCGGGTCGCCGACGCCTTTCCCGGCGCGCTCACGCGCATCGATCACCGTTACCGCATGGAGCGGGCGCTCCTGAAGGAGGATTGGGAGGCCGCGGGCCGGGCGGCGGCTTACGCCGGCGGCGCCTATGCCAGCCTCGTGCGGGCGCGCCGCGCGGTCGAGGACAAGAGCGCGGGGGCGGCCGCGGCGCTGGCCGCCGTGCCGCCGTCCCTGCGCAACGACACCTCCTACCTGCTGTCGCGCGCCCAGTTCTTCCGCCGGGCCGACCGGGCGGCGGAGGCCGCCGCCGTGCTCGCCACCGCGCCGAGCAACCCGGACGTGCTGGTCGACGGCGACGAGTGGTGGGTCGAGCGCCGCATCGTCGCGCGCAAGCTGATCGATCTCGGCGACGCGAAGACCGCCTACGCGGTGGCGAGCGCCAACCCCGCGCGCACCGTCGAGAAGCGGATCGAGGCCGAGTTCCACGCCGGCTGGATCGCCCTGCGCTTCGCGGACGACGCCGAGGCCGCGACCCGCCACTTCGCGCGCGCGGCCGGCATCGCCGAGACGCCGATCTCCATCGCCCGCGCCGCCTACTGGCAGGGCAGGGCGGCCGAGGCCCTCGGGCAGAGCGAGGCCAAGGCCCACTACGAGCGGGCCGCGCTCCAGCCGATCGCCTATTACGGGCAGCTCGCGCGGGCCAAGCTCGGCCTGACGAGCCTCGCGTTGCGGGCGCCGGCCGACCTCGACGGGCCGGCGCGCGCGGCCTTCGAGGACCGCCTGTGCATCCGGGCGCTCCGCCTGCTCGCGGCCGCCGCGCTGAAGGAACTGGCGCTGCCGCTCTACATCGACACCGCCCAGCGCCTCACGGACGCCCGCGAGGTCCAGGCCCTCGGGGATCTGGCCGTGGAGATGCGGGATGCCCGCGCGCTGGTCGCTGTCGGCAAGCTCGCGGTGCAGCGCGGCCTGCCGCTCGATGCCCACGCCTATCCGACCATCGGCATCCCGGCCTACGATAGCTTCACGGCCGTGCCGCAGGTGGAGCGGGCGATGGTGTTCGCCATCGCCCGGCAGGAGAGCCAGTTCGATCCGCGTGCGCAGTCGGGCGTCGGCGCGCGCGGCCTAATGCAGATGATGCCGGCGACCGCCCAGCGCACCGCCCGCCGGGTCCAGGCCGCCTACGACCCGGAGCGCCTCGGCAGCGATGCGATCTACAGCGCGCGCCTGGGACAGGCCCATCTCGGCGAGCTGATGGAGGATTGGCGCGGCTCCTACATCCTCGCCTTCGCCTCGTACAACGCCGGCGGCGGCAACGTGAAGAAGTGGATCGACGCCTACGGCGATCCGCGCAAGGCCGATGTCGACGCCATCGATTGGGTCGAGCGCATCCCGTTTACCGAGACGCGCAACTACGTGCAGCGGGTGATGGAGAACCTTCAAGTCTACCGCACGCGGCTCGACGGGAAGAGCGCGCTGCTGATCGACGGGGACCTGCGCCGCGGGGCGCGGTGAAGCAGCGCCGACCGACCGCTATAGCCATTTAGCCAACTCTACTTTCGACATCGGTCTTGTTGCTTTCAAGCAACGCGCCGATCCAGTGAGATTTGTGACTAGATTATGACGAAGCGTCGAACGTAGATTTCGTTAAGGCATCCCACGGCGGGCGGACGACCCGGCTGGGGGCAGGCGATGCAATTCAGGACCAGTGTCTCGATCGCGGCGATGGTCGCCGCAGCGCTCGGCACCACGGGAGCCCGTGCGCAGGCGGTCAACACGACGCCCGCCAACGTCAACGTGCTGAACCTGCTTGGGCCGTATCTCGGCCTCAACGCGACGCCGATCGGGCAGCAGACCCTCCAGCTCAACCTCTCGCAGGCGATCGCCGACAACCAGAACGCCACGCTCGCCCAGCGGCAGCTCGCGATCAGCGACAAGGCGCTTCCGGGCAGCCTGTTCAATGGCACGGTTGCCACGATCACGCTGGCCAACGGGACGGTGGTCAATCTCGGCCCCGGCGACAACATCGCGGGCGGTCTCCCGCTCCAGGCGATCCAGAGCAATCCGGGTCAGCCCGGAACCCTCAACCCGCTCCAGCCGGTCGGCGGCCTCGGCCCCGTGCTCGGCGCGATCTACCAGACGGGCATCCGCGCCAGCACGGCGACCACCGGGCCGCTGGCGGCGACTTTCAGCCTGCTGAACAACGCCTACAATTTCACGAGCGCCGACCTCGGCGTCGCGAAGAACTTCTTCGCCAACGGCGCCGCCACCAACCCGGGCACGACGCCGGCCGGCTACGTCCCGGTCCCGGCGGTGGCGCCGGCCGGGTTCACGCTGCCGACCGCCAACGGCCTGCCGAACACGCGCGACAGCGTCTACGACCTCGCCTACGGCGTGACCAGCCGGCAGGCCGGCCAGGACGTGTACGGCAGTTCGCGGCCCGTGCAGGTGGCGCCGAACAGCTACAACATCTTCGATCCGACGGCGCTGAACGGGCTCGCCACCAACCCGTCCTTTCCGAGCGGCCACACCAACTACGCCATCACGGACAGCATCCTGCTCGCCATGCTGGTGCCGCAGCAGTACCAGAACCTGATCGCCCGCGGCGCCGAGTACGCCGACAGCCGCATCGTGCTGGGCGTGCATTACCCCCTCGACATCATCGCCTCGCGCGCCTTCGCGAGCTACGACCTCGCCCAGGCCTTCACCAACCCGGCCTACATCAACAACGCCGCCACGACTGGCACGGCGATCAACCTCCCGAGCCTGTTCACCGCGGCAGCCAACGAGCTGCAATCCTACGAGGCCACGCAGTGCGGCGCCTCGGTCGCGACCTGCGCCGCGAGCGCGGCCAACACGACCAACAATCCCTACGTGCCGTCCGCGGCCAACCAGGCGCTGTACCAGTCCCGCCTGACCTACGGCCTGCCGACGCTCACCTTCGCCCAGGCCCCGCGAGAGGCCGCTCCGGCGGGCGGGCCCGACGCCTCGATCCTGCTGGCGCCGCTCTACGGCGGCAGCACGACGGCCGCCCGGACGCTGGCACCGCTCGGCGGCCTCTACGGCGCGCTCCAGACGAGCACGATCAACCAGATCATCCTCAACACCGAGATGAACGCGCTCGCCGCCTTCTACGGCTCGGCGCTCAGCTACTGGAGCCGCATCGACCTGTACTCGGCCGCGGGCTACTTCGGGAACGTCGTCGGCACGCTTCGGATGGATGCGAGCGACCGCCTCGTCACCGACGTGACGGTGGGCGCGACCGGCGCGCTCTACGCCAACGGCACGATCGCCGGTACGGTGAGCGTGGGCGCGGGCGGCCTGCTCGGCGGCGTGGGCACGGTGGGCGGGATCGTGGCGCGCAGCGGGGGCACGGTGGCGCCGGGCAACTCGATCGGCACCCTCAACGTCGCCGGCACCGCCGGCTTCGCACCGGGCTCGGTCTATCAGGTCGAGGCCAACGCCGCCGGCCAGTCCGACCGCATCGCCACCACCGGCACCGCCACGCTCGCCGGCGGCACCGTGCAGGTGCTGGCGGCGGCCGGCACCTACGATCCGCGCACGCAGTACGCCATCCTCAACGCCGCCGGCGGCGTCTCGGGCCAGTTCGCGGGCGTCACCGCCAACTTCGCCTTCCTGACGCCGACGCTGCGCTACCAGGCCAACGAAGTCGACCTGACGCTCACCCGCAACGACATCGCCTTCGCCACCATCGCCCAGACCCGCAATCAGGCCGCGGTCGCCACCGCGATCCAGGCCGGCGGCCCCGCCGCGGGCATCTACGCTGCCACGATCGGCCTGACCACGCCCGAGGCGCAGGGCGCCTTCCAGCGGCTCGCCGGCGACATCCACGCCAGCACCGTCGCGACGGAGTACGAGACCGCCTTCTTCGTCCGCGAGGCGATCCTCGACCGCCTGCGCTGGGGCGTGACCCCGGGGTCGGCCGAGAGCCTGGACTACGGAAGACTGCCCGCCGCCTACACCGCCGACCTGCCGGGCCGCAGTCCCCCGGCGGCGAGCGTGCCGGCCCGCGTCCTCGACCCGCGGGTGTTCGGCCTCTGGGGCCAGGGCTTCGGGGCTTTCGGCGACGCCCGCGGCAACGGCAACGCCGCCGGCCTGAACCGCCAGATCTCCGGCTTCGTGCTCGGCGCCGACGTGCGGCTGGAGAGCGGGTTCAAGCTCGGCGTGGCCGGCGGCTACACCGCGGCGACCCTCGACACGGCCGGGCGCCTGCAATCGGCCACCATCGAGAGCGGTTTCGGGGGCATCTACGGCGGCTACGAGCTCGGGCCGGTCTCGGTGCGGCTGGGCGCGGTGTACGCCGACACCGACGCGCGCACCCGCCGCACCGTGGCATTCGCGGGCGTCACCGACACGCCGACCGGCCATGGCGGCGGCGCGACGATCCAGGGGTTCGGCGAGGTCGGCTACCGCGTCTTCCTCGGCGGTACGGGACCGGCGGCGCTGGTCTCGAAGGATGCGGCGCCGCGCCCGGCGCCGGCGCTCGGCTACATCGAGCCGTTCGTGGGCGGGTCCTACGTCGCGATCGGGCGC
>NZ_CAXTBY010000082.1:0-9411 GCF_964242245.1 uncultured Methylobacterium sp.
CGAGGACGCGATGGCGGTGTTGCAGTCGCACAACTGGCCGGGCAACGTGCGCCAGCTCAAGAACAACGTCGAGCGGCTGATGATCCTGACCCAGGCCGACCCGGAGCAGGAGGTCACCTCCGAGATGCTGCCCTCCGAGATCGGCGCCCTAGTCCCGACGACGCCCAACGGGGCCGGCGGCGAGAAGCTGATGAGCCTGGCGCTGCGCGAGGCCCGCGAGATCTTCGAGCGCGAGTACCTTGTGGCGCAGATCGCGCGGTTCTCGGGCAACATCTCGCGCACTGCCGAGTTCATCGGCATGGAGCGCTCGGCGCTCCACCGCAAGCTCAAGTCGCTCGGGATCGGTCCCTGAGGGATGTGACGCGGCATCGGCAGGGCGGCCGAGAACGGCGACGCCGGTTCGAGTCTTGCATTCACGTCTTGCATCGGAGTGGAATTTGAACGTGTAATGCGGTCCGCAATCCGCGACCGGACCGGCAAGACGAGACCGGCAGCACGACCGAGAACCCGCCCTTCGCGGCGGGCGCCAAGACAACAAAGGACAAGAAGATGGCGGCCGAACGCGCACAGAACCTTCAGGACACCTTCCTCAACCACGTCCGCAAGAACAAAATTCCGCTCACCATCTTCCTCGTCAACGGCGTGAAGCTGCAGGGCGTGGTGACGTGGTTCGACAATTTCTGCGTCCTGCTGCGCCGCGACGGCCATTCGCAGCTCGTCTACAAGCACGCGATCTCGACGATCATGCCGGGCCATCCCGTGCAACTGTTCGAGCCGGACGAGGCTGCACCCGAGAAGGCGCCGGCCTGAGCCGGCCCTTGGTTCGCCGCCGGCCGATCCCCATCTCGAGCATCGTGCAACGCGTGACGCCGCCGCCCTGCCGGGGCAGCGGCACAAGGACTCCATGAGCGAGATGCTGACCGCCAGCGAGGCCCGGCTCCAGGCGATGGCCGCACCCGAGGGCGAGATCGCGGCGGCCACGCACACCCTCGTCGTCGGCCCCTATCTCAGCCGCACCGCCGCGCTCTCTCCCCATGGACCGGCTCCGGTCACGCGCTCGACGCAGGCCCGCCTCGAGGAGGCCGTGGGCTTGGCCGCCGCGATCGAGCTCGACGTGGTCGAGGCGATCCCGCTG
Source organism: uncultured Methylobacterium sp. (assembly GCF_964242245.1). Classification (NCBI taxonomy): domain Bacteria; kingdom Pseudomonadati; phylum Pseudomonadota; class Alphaproteobacteria; order Hyphomicrobiales; family Methylobacteriaceae; genus Methylobacterium; species uncultured Methylobacterium sp. The sequence goes on from NZ_CAXTBY010000082.1 coordinate 1,136, forward strand.
AGTCTCGCTCGCATCCGGCCCTCGACCTACCTCGGCAAGGGCCGCGTCGCCGAGATGGCCGGCCTGATCAAGGCCCGCGAGATCGGCCTCGTGGTGATGGATTGCGCCCTCTCGCCGGTGCAGCAGCGCAACCTGGAAAAGGAATTCGGCGCCAAGGTCATCGACCGCACCGGCCTGATCCTCGAGATCTTCGGGCGGCGCGCCTCGACCCGCGAGGGCACGCTCCAGGTCGAGCACGCGCACCTCGCCTACCAGAAGAGCCGGCTCGTGCGCTCCTGGACCCACCTTGAGCGTCAGCGCGGCGGCTTCGGCTTCCTCGGCGGCCCCGGCGAGACCCAGATCGAGGCCGACCGGCGGATGATCCAGGAGCGGATGACCCGGATCGAGCGCGACCTCGATTCCGTCACCCGCACCCGCGGCCTGCACCGGCAGGGGAGGGCGCGCGTGCCGTACCCGATCGTCGCCCTCGTCGGCTACACGAACGCCGGCAAGTCGACCCTGTTCAACGCGCTGACCAAGGCCGAGGTGGTGGCGCAGGACATGCTGTTCGCCACCCTCGACCCGACGGCGCGGGCCACCAAGCTCCCGCACGGCGAGACCGTGATCCTGTCCGACACCGTCGGCTTCATCTCCGACCTGCCGACGCCGCTGATCGCGGCCTTCCGCGCGACGCTCGAGGACGTGATCGAGGCCGACATCCTGCTCCACGTGCGCGACGTCGCCCACGTCGATTCCGAGGCGCAGGCCGAGGATGTCGGCACCGTGCTGCACGAGCTCGGCATCGAGGCGTCCGCCGACCGGATCATCGAGGTCTGGAACAAGGCCGACCTCCTCGACGAGGGGGAGCGCACGCGGCTGTCGAACCTCGCGGCCCACGGCCGCAACGATCGCGACGGCGCGGCGCCCGTCCTGGTCTCGTCGCTGACGGGGGAGGGGCTGTCGGCACTCGCCGCCCGGATCGAGGCGCGCATCGCCCGGGCGCGCTCGACCTTCGCGGTGGTGCTGCCGCCGGAGGACGGCGCGGCGCTGCACTGGCTCTACGAGAACGCCGAGGTGCTCGATCGCCGCATGGAGGAGGGCGGCACGCTGCATTTGGCCATCCGGATCGCCCCGGAGAAGGAGCCGCGCTTCCTCAACCGGTTCGCCGCCGCGCGGCGGTTGAGCCGGGCGGGGTAGGGCGGCCCAGAACAGATAGGCCCTGTAAGGCCCCGTCTTGATCCGATCACGCGAACCGCTTGGCGCCGGCCACGCAGAGCACGACCAGACCCGTCGCCGCCACCATGGTCCAGGCGACGGGCTCGTGCAGCAGCACGCCGGCCAGCGCCAGCCCGAAGAAGGGCTGGAGCAACTGCAACTGTCCGACGCCCGCGATCCCGCCGAGCGCGAGGCCGCGATACCAGAACACGAAGCCGACGAGCATGCTGAACACAGAGACGTAAGCGAGCCCGGCCCAGGCCGGCAGGCCGATGCCGCTCCACGATCCCGGCAGCGTCGCCAGCGCGACGACGGCCATCACCGGCAGCGCCACCACCAGCGCCCACGAGATGACCTGCCAGCCGCCGAGCCGGCGCGACAGGGTCGCCCCTTCGGCGTAGCCGAGCCCACACAGCAGGATCGCCGCCACCATCAGGAGATCGCCGGTGAGCGACGCTCGGCCGCCCTGCGACAGCGCGAAGCCCGCGACGGTCAGGCTGCCGACGCCCGAGAATAGCCAGAAGATCGGCTTCGGCCGCTCACCACCGCGGATCACGCCGAAGACGGCGGTCGCGAGCGGCAGCAGGCCGATGAAGACGATGGAATGGGCGGACGTGACGTGCTGAAGCGCCAGGGCCGTGAGGAACGGAAAGCCGACCACGCCGCCGAGTGCGACGACGGCGAGGGGGCCGATGTCGTTCCGGAGCGGCCGCCTGGTCCGCAGCGCCAGGAGCAGCGCCGTCCCGATCAGGGCGGCGATCACCGCCCGTGCCGAGGTCAGGAATAGCGGCGTGAAGCCGCCGACGGCGACCCGCGTCGCAGGCAGCGAGCCGCTGAAGATGATCACGCCCAGGAGGCCGCTGCCCCATCCGTCCGTCGTCCGCCGCATCCGTGTCGCCCTGTCCCGGACGGCGGCAGTAGCGCGTTCGAGGCTGGCCGTGCCAGCGATGGTCCCATACGGTGCGGCCGAACTGTACGGGTTGGACGGACCGCACAGGTGATGGTGTTCGGGCGATGAGCGACGGGACGGGCACCCGCACGGGTGCGGTGATGGACGCGATCCGCCGCAAGGTGGCCCGTCGCGCCCTGTCTGTCGGCGAGAGGCTGCCCTCGATCCGCCGCTTCGCCGCTGCCATGGAGGTGTCGCCGTCGACCGTGGTCGAGGCCTACGACCGCCTCGCGGCCGAAGGCCTGATCCGTTCGCGGCCGGGCTCCGGCTTCTACGTCGCGGGCGCGATGCCGCCGCTTGCGCCGGCCGAGGCCGAACCGCGGCGGGATCGGGCGATCGATCCGTTCTGGGTGTCCCGGCAGTCGCTCGACGCAGGGACGGGGATGCTCAAGCCCGGATGCGGCTGGCTTCCGCCCGACTGGATGCCGCAGGCCGCCATCCGCCGTGCGATACGGGGCCTCGCCCGGGCCGACGATGCGGTGCTGGTGGACTATGGCGGTGCGCACGGGTCGGCCGCCCTGCGCCGGCTTCTCGCGCGCCACCTTGCGGGCGAGGGCATCGAAGCCGGTGCGGATCAGATCCTCCTCACCAATTCGGGCACGCAGGCGATCGACCTCGTCTGCCGTTTCCTGCTGCGCCCCGGCGACACGGTGCTGATCGACGACCCTTGCTATTTCAACGTCCAGGCGGTGCTGCGCGTCCATCGGGCGAAGATCGTCGGCGTCCCCTACACGCCGAACGGCCCCGACCTTCCGCTGTTCGCCGAGGCGCTCGCCGCGCACCGCCCGCGCCTCTACATCACCAACTCCGCGCTTCACAATCCGACCGGCGCGACGATGTCGCCGCGGACGGCCCACCGACTCCTGACCCTGGCGGCGGCCCACGACCTCACCGTCGTCGAGGACGACATCTTCGGCGACTTCGAGCCGGACGCCTCGCCGAGGCTCGCAGCCCTCGACGGGCTGTCCCGCGTGATCCGGATCGGCAGCTTCTCCAAGACGCTGTCCGCATCGATCCGGTGCGGCTACATCGCAACGCGGGCGAACTGGATCGACGGGCTCGTCGACCTTCAGGTGGCGACGAACTTCGGCGGTCCGAGCCCCATCGCCGTCGCGTTGATTTCCGGGGTCCTGAGCGACGGGAGCTACAACAAGCACCTGGAATCTCTGCGTCGCCGCCTCTCCAGGGCGCGGCGCGAGACGCGTGCGAAGCTCGAGCCCCTCGGGATCCGGCCCTGGATCATGCCGCGCGGCGGCTTCTATCTCTGGTGCCGCCTGCCGGCCGGCCGCGACGCGGCGGAAGTCGCCCGCTCGGCGCTGCACGAGAACGTCGTGCTGGCTCCCGGCAACGTCTTCAGCCTCTCCCAGTCCGCGTCCGCGTTCATGTGCTTCAACGTGGCGCAGATGAGCGATCCGCGCGTCTACGCCGCCCTCGGCCGCGCCCTGGCCGAGACGGCGTGAGCGGCCGGGGCTGCGCGAAGCCGCCCGTAGCACGGCCTTGGGCCCGCGCCCGCGGTCTCCCGCAGCGCGCTCATCCCAACAGCTTGTCGAGCGTGATCGGGATCTCGCGCACCCGCACGCCGGTGGCGTGCCAGACCGCGTTGGCGATGGCGCCGGCCGTGCCGGTGATGCCGATCTCGCCGACGCCCTTGATGCCGAGGGCGTTGACGTGGGCATCGTCCTCGTGGACGAGGATCGCCTCCATGGCCGGCGTGTCGGCGTTCACCGGGATGTGGTACTCGGCGAGGTTGTCGTTGAGGAAGCGACCGGTGCGGGCGTCCATCGCCGCGTGCTCGTGGAGCGCGAACGACACCCCCCAGATCATCCCGCCGTAGTACTGGCTGGTGACCAGCCGCGGGTTGACGATGCGCCCGGCCGCGAACGCGCCGACGAGGCGGGTGACGCGGATCTGGCCGAGGTCGGGATCGACCTTCACCTCGGCGAAGACCGCGCCGTGGGCGTGCATCGCGTAGGTTTTCTTGGCCGCCGGATCGGACGACGCCTTGCCCGTGCCCGTGAGGCGCGCGCGGCCGGCCCGCGCCAGGATCGCCGCGAAGGCCTCGCTCCGGGTCTCGTCGTCGCGGCGGATCAGGCGCCCGTCGCGGGCGATGACGCCGGCGTTGCCGGCCCCGTAGAGCGGGGAGGCGGGGTCGTTGGTGGCCAGATCCGAGAGCTGGCCGATCACGTCCTGGCCGGCCGCGTGGATCGCGCCGCCTGCGGTCGCGGTGTGCCCCGAGCCGCCGGCGATCCCGGCGTTCGGCAGGTCGGAGGAGCCCATGCGGAAGGTCAGTCGGTCGAGGCCGATCCCGAGGCCGTCGGCGGCGATCTGGCCGAGCGCCGTCCAGGCGCCCTGGCCCATGTCGTGCGCGCCGGTCTCGACCGTGCCGGTGCCGTCTGCCCGCAGCTCGGCCCTGGCCTGCGCCTCGAACATCAGCGCCGGGAAGGTCGCGGTGCCCATGCCCCAGCCGACGAGCAGCCCGTCCGCGTCCCGCGTCTGCCGCGGCGCCTTGGCGCGTGCCGACCAGCCGAAGCGCTCGGCGCCGCGGGTGTAGCATTCGCGCAGGGCCTTGGAGGAGAACGGTTTTCCCGAGATTGGCTCGACCTCGGCGTAGTTCGTCAGGCGAAATTCCAGCGGGTCCATGCCGCAGGCGAGCGCCATCTCGTCGATCGCGCTCTCCAGGGCGACGCTGCCGGAGGCCTCGCCGGGGGCGCGCATGAACAGCGGCGTGCCGGTGTCGAGGCGCACCGCCTCGTGCCGCACGGCGATGGCCGGGCTCGCGTAGAGGGTGTGCGAAATGCTGCCCGACGGCTCGAAGAAGTCGTCGAAGCGGCTCGACGCGGTGAGCGTGTGGTGCTCCAGCGCCGTCAGCCTGCCCTCGGCATCGGTGCCGAGGCGCAGGGACTGCCGGGTCGCGGCGCGGTGGCCCATCGGCCCGAACATCTGCGAGCGGGCGGCCACGAGCTTCACCGGCCGTCCGACGAGGCGAGCCGCCATGCAGGCGAGCACCTGCGGCCCGGAGATCATCCCCTTCGAGCCGAAGCCGCCGCCGAGGAACGGGCTCTCGACGTGGATGTTCTCGGGCGGGATGCCGAACAGGCCGGCGAGCCGCCCCTGTGCCATCGCCATGCCCTGGCTCGGGGTGTGGAGCGTGAGCCGGTCGCCGTCCCAGGACGCCACCGCCGCGTGCGGCTCCATCGCGTTGTGGTACTGCGCCGGCGTCTCGTAGGTCGCCGCGATCCGCCTGCTGGCCGCCGCGAGGCCGGCCTCCACGTCGCCGTGCGATTCCTCGGGCGGCTGGCCGACGCCGACGCCCGGCGGGGTGAACGGCGGCTCGGCATCGAGCCCGATGCGGGCGGGCTCGACATCGTAGCGGGGGGCGAGCAATTGCGCCCCCTCAATCGCCGCCTCCAGCGTCTCGGCGATCACCACGGCGACAGGCTGGTTGGCGTAGCGGACGGCCGAATCCTGGAGCAGGTCGAGGCGGAAGGTGAAGGGGTTGGCCTTCTCGTCCGGGTGCTGGGCGAGCGTCGGCGCGTTGTCCGGCGTCATCACGTCGACGACGCCGGGATGAGCCCTGGCCGCCGCGACGTCGAGACCGGTCACGCGCCCGCGGGCGATGCGGGCGACGCAGAGCGCCGCGTGGAGCGTGCCGGGGGACAGGTTGTCGGCGGCGAACGTCGCCCGGCCCGTCACCTTCAGCGGCCCGTCGCGGCGGGTCAGCGGTTGGCCGATACTCGACCCGTGGCGGGCGCGCTCGGGCGAGGCGGTGAGGGCGATCTCAGCCATGGGCGGCTCCTGCGGGGGAGGGGGCGAAGGGGGAGGCCGGTAGCGCCGGCACGCGCGCGGGGGTGCCGGCGGCGGCGAGCGTCAGGGCGCGGACGACGATGCGGCGGGCAAGCTCGATCTTGAAGGCGTTGGCCTCGCCGGAAGGGCTCGCGCCCGCGAGCGCGGCCTCGGCCGCCTCCCGGAACGCGGCACGGTCCGGGGCGCGGCCGGCGAGCACGCTCTCCGCCTCCCGCGCCCGCCAGGGTTTCAGGGCGACGCCGCCGAGCGCGAGGCGGGCCTCGCCGATCCGGTCGCCGTCGAGCCGGAGCGCTGCCGCCGCCGAGACCACGGCGAAGGCGTAGGAGGTGCGGTCGCGGACCTTGAGGTAGCGGGCGTGCGCCTGAAACCCCGCAGCCTCGGGCGGCAGGCGAACGCCGGTGATGAGCTCGCCCGGTGCCAGCACGGTCTCGCGCTCGGGCGCGTCGCCCGGCAACGGATAGAAGTCGGTCAGCGCCACCGCGCGGGTGCCGGCGCCGCTGGCGATCTCCACCACCGCATCGAGCGCGGCAAGCGGCACGCAGAAGTCCGACGGGTGGGTGGCGATGCAGTGCTCGCTCCATCCGAGCACCGCGTGGAGCCGCGTCGCCCCGCCGACCGCGGCACAGCCGGCGCCCGGCGCGCGCTTGTTGCAGGGGGAGGCGGGGTCGTAGAAGTACTGGCAGCGGGTGCGCTGCATCAGGTTGCCGGCGGTCGTCGCGGCGTTGCGCAACTGTGCCGAGGCCCCCGCCAGGAGCGCTTCGGCCACCGCCGGATAGGTCTTCGCGAAGCGCGCGTCGTGGGCGAGGTCGGCGTTGCGCACCAGCGCCCCGATCCGCACGCCGCCGTCCTCCAGGACATCGATGCGATCGAGGCCGGGCAGGCGGGTCACGTCGACGAGGTGGGTCGGCGTCATGACGCCGCCCTTCATCAGGTCGAGGAGGTTGGTGCCGGCGGCAAGGTAGGCCGCGCCGGGCGCTTGGCCGGCCGCGACCGCCTCCGCGACGCTGGCGGGCCGGGTGTACGCGAACAGGTTCACGCCGCGTCCTCCCGCTGCTCTTGGCCCTGGGCAGCGAGCACGGCTTGCGCGATGCCGGCGTAGGCGCCGCAGCGGCAGAGGTTGCCGCTCATGCCCTCGCGCACCCGCTCAGGGTCCGTGCCGGCCTGCCCCTCCGCGATCAGGCCGATGGCGCTCATGATCTGGCCGGGCGTGCAGAAGCCGCACTGGAAGCCGTCATGGGCGATGAAGGCCGCCTGGACCGGGTGCAGCGCGTCGCCGTGCGCCAGACCCTCGATCGTCGTCACCGCGGCCCCGTCCAGGCTGACGGCGAGCGCGAGGCAGGCGTTGATCCGGCGCCCGTCGACGAGCACCGTGCAGGCGCCGCACTGCCCGCGGTCGCAGCCCTTCTTCGAGCCGGTGAGGTGGAGGCGCTCGCGCAGCAGGTCGAGCAGGGTAACGCGCGGGTCCTCCAGGACGAGATCGCGCGCCGTGCCGTTCACGGTCAGCGTGAGGGAGATGCTCATGCGGGCTCCGGGCCAGTCTGGAACGGCTATAGATAGGCGTTGAAAGCCCACCTGCCAGCCGTCGTGGGCCGACCTGGCACCCGGAGCCGCCGCGCGAGCGCGAGCGGGATACGCCGCGGTTATGGGACCCTCAGCGGCCGACTCGGCCGCGCAGCGCCTCGATCAGCGTCTCGACGAAATCCTGCGCCGCCTCGCTGAACGCGATGCCGGTGTCGCTCGCGCTGACGAGGCCGCGGCCCTCCAGTTCGGACACGCCCTCGGGATCGGCCTCGTGGCCGGCGCCGTCCTTGCGGATCACCGAGGCGACGCGCTCGCCGCTGAGCAGGCGGTGGTAGGCCGCGAAGGTGAAGATCGAGAGCGCCTTGTCGGAGAGTCCGTCGAAGCCGTCGGCCATGCGCGTGTCCCTGATCCGGAATTCGTCTCCGCCAACGCGGGAGCCCGACCAAGGTGCGCGCCCGCGCCGAAACATTTCACGGCACGAGGCCGGGGAGGGGGATCACCGGCATCGCCGCGCAAGAGCGATCCTGCCGTCGGAGGCTCGCATCCTCGGCTCTTCCGCCCGCTTCCGATCGACGATGCCGGTGGAGGACGGCCCGCGAACGCCCTCTCACGGCGGAGGGCCGGGTGCCCCCTACCCCGCAGCGACGACCGGGCCTGAGGAGACGCCCATGCCCCGCGCCACGGCAGCATCGTCATCGCAGAGGCGGATTTCTTGTACCCGGTACGGACCCGCCTCGCCGCTCGCCGCCTGCAACGGCCGCAAGGTGCCCGGCCTGAAGATGACCTACGCGGCGGAGGAGGGCGAGGG
>NZ_CAXTBY010000082.1:9511-12985 GCF_964242245.1 uncultured Methylobacterium sp.
ACGGCCGCAAGGTGCCCGGCCTGAAGATGACCTACGCGGCGGAGGAGGGCGAGGGCCTCGACACCTTCCGCATCTTCGTCATCAACGCCGACGGCACGGGCTACGAGTCCGAGGTGCAGGTCTCCGTGCGCCGAGGGCCGAAGGCGGCTTCCAGGCAGCACGCCGAGCCCACATCCAAAATTCGCATAAGATATATTATGGAACTTGAGAGTTGGATGCGGATGGGAGGAGGGGGGTCCGGCCAGGTTCCCGGCGACCGCCGCCCCGCGATCCCGATACCGCCTGGGATGCCGGGACCGGTCCGGTTCGGCGCGTCCCGCGAACGCGTTGAGCGGACGCGCGGCGTCACGCCCCTCCTCCGACGGCGTCACCCGCCGTCGGGCCGGCGCAGCAGGTAGATGTCCATGATCCAGCCGTGGCGGGCGCGGGCCTCGGCGCGGACGCGGCGGATCTCGGGTCCGACCGTTCCGAGCCGACCCGAACGCAGGATCTCGTCGGCGGAGCCGAGGTAGGCGCCCCAGTGGATGATCAGCTCGGGATCGAGGTGATCGAAGGTCGGATCGGCATCGAGCATCACCACGGTGGTGCCGTCGCCCGGGGGCAGGCCGCCCGCGATCGCCCGGCCGGTGGTGACGTGCACGGGGCCGCCGATCCGGTTCAGCGGGATGCGGTGGGCGGCCGCCAGCACCTGCACGCTGGAGATGCCGGGGATCACCGCGTACGCGAAGGCGGCCGGGTCGTGCGCCAGGATGCGGTCGAGAATACGCAGGGTGCTGTCGTAGAGCGCCGGGTCGCCCCAGACCAGGAAGGCCCCGACCTCCCCTGCCCCGAGGTTGTCCGCGATGAGCCGTTCGAGCCTGTCGGCGCGGGCGGCGTGCCACGCCTCGACCGTGCCGGCATAATCGGCGGGCCGACGGTCCCGCGGCGGGTCCGCGGCGGCGGCGAGACGGAAATCCTTGCGGATGTGGCGCACACAGATCTCCCGGCGGAGGGCCGCGAGCGCGTCCTTGTCCGCGCCCTTGTCGAGCATGAACACGACGTCGACATCGGCGAGCGCCGCGACGGCCTGCAGCGTCAGGTGGTCCGGGTTCCCGGTGCCGATGCTGATGACGCGGATGGTTCGCACGCGAAGGCTCCCAGGCATCGGATCTTCGAACGCGAGAAGGCCCGCGTCGGGACGGACCCGCTTGTTAGCGTCGTTTTGGTGAGATTGGTCGCGGAAACTGACTTCAAACCTGTGACTTGGCTTCGTGGGTCCCGGCCCGGACTGCGCTTCCGCTTCTGCGGGATGACCGGACCACGCCCGATCCTGCGGCCCTCGCGCGATTCCCGACGGCGACGCCGCGGCAGACCGGCCTGCCGGGATTCGGGGACAGCGCCGTTCCCGGCGTCGCCGGCCATCTTGCCGACGCCCTGCGTCAGCGCCTCGGGCGCCTGCCGATCCGCCTGGAGCCGCGGCGCAGCCACATTCCCGAGCGGGCCGAGACGGCAGCCCCGTGGCGGGTGGCGCGGACCGCGTGCGATCGGTCTGGCGAGCCCCCCTCCCCCGAGCGAGGCCCGTGCAGTCCCGCCCCGGCCGCGCCGCGCCCTGGTGCTCCTGCGCCGGAGCAAGCCGGTGCAGGATGTGCTCGCCCCGGCGTCCGATGGGCCGCCCTGCCGCCTCGTCACCGAATGCGGCTTCGAGGCCATCGCCTATCCGATGGACCGCGCCGCCTACGGCCGGCTCTGCCGCCTGCTCACCGACGGCAACCGTCGCTCCGAGAAGGGCCGCGGCCGCTTCGGATTCGCCGCGTTGCTGGCGGCCGAGGGCCAGATTCCCATCGCGAGGCCGCCGGAGGCCGGGATGACGGGCCTGTCCGAGGCCCTGGCGCCGCCCTTCGCCGCGCGGCTGAGGGCGCTGGCGAGGCGGCCCCGAAGCGCGTCTTCCTCGCCGGCAGCCACCGCTGTCGCGGCGACGAGCGGCGCCGGTTCGGGCTCTTGCCGGAGCCTTCCGCGTATGCCTCGCGTTACCCTCACCTGCTGGCCAACACGAGGTTACCATGACGATCGATGTCCGTTCGGAACTACGTCGGCCCCTGACGTTCAGCCTCGCCGTCGTGGCCGCGGTGCTCCTGCTCTGGCTGCTCATCGTCACCGTCACGCAAGCCAAGCAGCGCCGGGTGCACGAGCAGCGGGTCAGTGACCTGCTCACGAGCCGGGGCGCGCTTCAGAGCGATCTCGACCAGCAGCGCAGCACGGCCGGTACCCTGACGACGCTGCAGGCGAAGATCGCAGCCGCCGAACAGCAGGGACGCCAAGCCGCGCAGGCCGCCGAGCAGGCCCAGGCCCGGCTCGCAAGCCTGGGTCAGGAGCGGCAGGCCGCGGAGCAGAAGGCGACCGAGGCCGCCAAGGACGCGGAGGCGCGCGCGCAACGTCTGAGCGAGGTGCAGGCGCAGGTGCAGCAGGCCGAGCAGAAGCTGGCGCCGCTGCGCGACGCCACGGTCGCCGCGGATCAGACCGCGAAGGTGCGCACGCAGGAATTGGCGGACGTGGGCCGCAGGCTCGAGGAGACGCGGCAGCAGGAGGCCAAGCTGCGCAGCGACCTCACCGCCATGTCGCAGGAGGCGACGAACAAGACCGCCGATCTCGCCAAGGCCGAGGAGAGCCAGCAGAAGGCCCGCGAGGGCGCGGCGGCGGCCCAGAAGGAGCTCTCGGATGCCAGGACCGAGACCGCGCGCGCGGCCAAGGCGCGGGAGGATGCGCAGCAGGTCCTGGCCGGCCTCACGGCCAACCGGGACAAGCTCACGGCCGACTTAGCGCAGATCGGCCAACAGCTTCAGCAGACGCGCGACGCGCTGGCGTCCACGCAGAAGGAGGTCGCCGGCGCTCAGTCGGAGCGGGACCGCGTGACGTCGGAGCGGGGCCAGGCCGAGGCCTCCGTCAGGACGCTCAAGGACGAGCGCGAGCGGCAGACCGCCAGCGTCGAAGCGCTTCGGAAGCAGCAGGCCGAGGCGCAGGCGCAGCTCGCGACGCTGACGGAGGGACTGGCCGGGCGGAACAAGGAGTTGGCGGCCCTGGAGGAGCGGCTTCGGTCGACCCGCGAGGAGCTGTCGGCCACGCAGAGCAAGCTGGCCGACACACGTCAGCAGCTCTCCAACCCGCCAGCCTCCGGCAACGTCGATCCCGGCCGGGCGGAGGATGCCAGCCCGCGGTAGTGTCCGCGTGTGGGAAGCGACGCTCTTTCCTCGGACCCAGAGGTCGATCAGGCCGCCGCCGGTCGGCTCCGCCACAGGCCGCGAAGGCCTCGGAAGGGTAGCAGGAGCAGCTTGAGGCATGCTCTGATCGTCAGGACCGCAACAACCGTGAAAATCGCCAACAGAGTCTTGATCAAAGGGGCACCTGCTCCGGTGGGTGGGTGGCTGTTGCGGCGGCGTGACCCCACCGCAGCATCCGAGATAACGCGCGGAACTTGGCGAGACTAAGGACTTGGCGAGA
>NZ_CAXTBY010000082.1:13085-18927 GCF_964242245.1 uncultured Methylobacterium sp.
CGAGACTAAGGGAGGAGCGAGCGTGGTATGCCGCAGCCCATCCGAACCAATCAACGACCGCGCACGCCAGGATCGCGCGCACGTCAATCCGGCCTCACGTTCCCCGACGTCCAGGCCGTCGGACCCTGCGACGAGGGCGGGGCCGACACGACCCTCAGGTGAGACGAGTTTGGTTAACGATCGGTGAAACAGCTTGGCCGTCCGATCCGATCCCGGCGCGCCCCGCCTCGTTCGCGTCACGGCTGGTCCGTGCGCCCTGCGCCGCGCCCGGGTCTGCTGATCGGCACGCGCCGACGCAGCCGGAGCGGGGGCTCCGCGCTTCGACCATGGGGCCTATCGGATTCGCGCGCTACCGCTTCGGCACGACCGTGGGCCGCCGGTATGCTCGACGATGGCTGATGGCACGTCCTCGAACCGGCCGACGCCCTGCTGACGCATCTCGGCCATGACGTCGCGCGGATCACCGCCATGTCGAGCGGCGTGGCCGATCGCATGAGCCGGTGCGTCGTGATCCGCAGCAGGATCAAGAACGAAGCCGGCACGCCGCTTGGCGCCCGTCGGCTCCGGCGAGCCTCAGACCGTACTGCCCTGCCAGGGACGAGGCCAGCGCAGCAGACGATCGGGCGCGAACGGGGCGAGCGGTAGGGACGCGGGCCGGTCCGTGGCGATGTCGGCCACGAGCTGCCCCGTGATCGGCCCCGTCGACAACCCGATATGGCCGTGGCCGAAGGCGAGGATCAGCCCCTCGTGCCGCGGGGCGCGGCCGATCACGGGCAGGCCGTCGGGGGTCGACGGGCGGGAACCGAGCCAGGGCTCGTTGTCGAGGGGCCCGCCGAGGCGCAGGGTGCCGGCGGCCTCGCGGGACGCGGCGTCGATCTGCGCGTGGTCCGGCGGGGCGTGCCGGGCATTCAGCTCCACGCCCGACAGCACCCGCACCCGGCCCGTCGCCATCGGCGCCAGGATCGAGCCGGCCCCCGTGTCGAGCACCGGCCGCGTCAGCGGCGGGCTGTCCGGATGCAGCGCGTAGTGGCGATGGTAGCCGCGCTCGGCCGCGAAGGCGAAGCGGTAGCCGAGCAGGCGAAGGATTTCGGCGGAGGCCGCACCGGCCGCGACCACGGCTTGGCGCGCGCGGACGTGGCCGCCGTCGTAGCGGATGCGCCAGCCGCCCGCCTCGGGCTCCAACCGGGTCGCGGCGGCGCGGATCGTCCGCCCGCCGAGCCCCGAGAACAACCGTCCGCACGCCTCGATCAGACCGCCGGGGTCCTGGACCGAGCCCGTCTCCGGCAGCAGCGTGGCGCGGGCGTAGGGACGCACGAGGGCGGGTTCCAGCGCGTGCAGGGCGGGACCGTCGACGATTTCCATCGCGACGCCGTGCCGGGCCAGGATCGCCCGCTCCAGGGCGGCATCGGCGAAGGCCGCGTCGGTGCGGTAGAGCTTGATCCAGCCGGTGCGCCGCAGATGGTGCGCGGTGCCGGCGCGCGCGGCGAGCTCTTCATGGGCGGCGTAGGCGGCGCTGGTGAGCGGCAGGAGCGCCTCCGCGGCCCGGCGCCAAGCCGAGGCGCGGGCGGCGGCCAGGACGTGCGCCGTCCAGGGCATCACCCGCAAGAGGTGGGCGTGGCGCAGGCGCAGGCCCCGGTCGGCGTTGCGCAGGTAGGCCGGGAGCCTCCCCCAGAGGGCGGGCCCGGACATCGGGAAGATCGAGCCGCGGCTGATCACGCCGGCATTCCCGAACGAGGCGCGGGCGCGCGCCTCGCCCGGATCGCACAGCACCACGTCGAGGCCGCGGTCCCTGAGCGCGATGGCCGAGGCGAGCCCGACCATGCCGCCGCCCACGACGACGATGTCGGCTTGCGTCTCGTTCATGCCGTCGGACCCGGATTCATGACGATCTCGCCCGCGGTTCCGGAGGATTGCGGCGCACCGGCGTTGATGGATAAGGCCCTCGTCCTGGTGCCCCGGGCGCCGCATCCCGCGGAGGGCGCAAAGTCGAGGACCGGCGCGACGATGTGAAGGGACAAGCGTCGAGCACGGGGAAGAGTTGCCGTTCGGACCGCCTCGGGCACGATATCCGAGCCGAGAGCACGCTCCGACGACATGGTCACCGGTTCGCCGCAGGAGCGTGCGACCACACAAGAAGCCTGGAGGATCTGGGCTACACCGCCATCGAGGCCGCCGACAGCGTGGCGGCCCTGAAGGCGCTGCATTCGGACGTGCGTCCCGACCTGCTCGGGATGGATCTCGTCCTGCCCGGCAGCACGGTCTTGCCCGGCAGCACGAACGGATGGCAGATGGCGGAGGCGGGGCGTGCGAGGCGTCCCGACCTCAAGGTGCTTTTCATCACCGGCTACGCCGAGAACGCGGTGCTCGGCCACGGACACCTGGAGCCGGGCATGCGGGTCCTGACCAAGCCGTTCGTTTCGGAAGCGCTGACCCGTTGCATCCGCGATACGATCATGTCTTGACCTGGCCGGCATGCTGACGCGCCGCATCCTGGCCCTGGTCGCTCTGGCGCTCGCGCCGGCCCTCCTGATCCAGGGCTACAACGAGTACGATCTGCGCACGCGGCGTGCCGAGGCTGCCCGCGAGAACGCTCTCAGCTCCGCGCGCGCCGTCGCCGCCGACTTCGGACAGCTCGCCGAGAGCCTGCATCAGGTTCTCGACCTCGTTGCCGCCGAGGGAGCGGTGCGTCGCAAGGAGCCCGCCGCCTGCACGGACTACCTGCGCGACATCATCGGCCGCCTGCCGCAGCTCAACCTCATCGCGATGGCCGAGCCCGACGGGCGCATCATCTGCGACACGCGCGGCTCGGCGCCCGACGCCTACTCGAACGCGGGGCGGGCCTATCATCAGCGGGTTCTCGCCACCGGCCGCTTCGCCATGGGCGACTACGTCGTCGGCGTCGCCACCGGCCTGCCGGCGCTGCACTTCGCCCAGCCGGTTCGGGACGCGGCCGGCAGCCTCGTCGGCGTGGTGGTCGTCAACGTCGGTCTCCGGCAACTCTCGGACCGCCTGCAGGACGTGCTGCGCCTGTCCAGCACCGCGCTGACGGTGACGGATCGCAACGGCGTCGTGCTGGTGCGCCGGCCCGACCAAGCGACCTGGGTCGGTCGTCCGCTGCCCCCGGAGCGGCTGGCCCGCCTCGACCTGTACGGCGAGGGCGCGCGCTCGGTCGAGGGATTGGACGGACGGGCGCGCATCATCGGCGTCGCGCGCCCCGACGGCGTGCTGGAGGGCGTCCAGATCGTGGTCGGCCGCGATCGGATCGCGGCGTTCGCGGACATCGACGCGGCCACCGTGCGCGGCGTCGCGCTGATCCTGCTCGGCGCGGTGCTCGCCCTCACCGGAGCCCTGCTCGGCGGCCGGGCCTTCATCCGGCGGCCCGTGCGGCGGCTGCTGCGCACCGCCGCGGCGTGGCGGGCCGGCGACCTCGATGCCCGCACGGGCCTGAGGGACGCCTCCGAGTTCGGTCAGCTCGGCCAAGCCTTCGACGCCATGGCGAGTTCGCTCCAGGGCCGCGAGGGCGAGCTTCGCTCCGAGATCGCCCGCAGCCATGCGATGCAGGAGCAGCAGACCACGATGCTGCACGAGCTGAACCACCGGGTGAAGAACACGCTCGCGACCGTCCAGTCGCTCGCGCGCCAGTCGCGCGGGGGCGAGGCGCAGGCGGTGCAGTTGGAAGCGCGCATCCTGGCGCTGTCGAAGACCCACGATCTGCTCACACGCGAGGACTGGACCGGAGCCTCGCTGCGGGAGGTGCTGGAGAACGAGCTGAGCCCCTACCGCAACGGTGCCGATCACATCGCCCTCGACGGCCCCGACGTGGCGTTGCCGCCGCGCTACGTCCTGGCGATCGGCATGACCGTGCACGAGTTGACCACGAACGCGGCCAAGTACGGGGCGCTCTCGACGGCCGCCGGGCAGGTGCGCGTGGTCTGGTCCCTCGTGAGGCATGAGGACGGCGCCCGGCACCTCCGCCTGGACTGGCACGAGAGCGGCGGACCGCGGGTCGAGGTTCCGGAGCGGCGCGGCTTCGGCACGCGGCTGATCGCGGGCGGCATCCAGCGGGAGCTCGGCGGCGAGGTGCAGTTGAGCTTCGATCCGGGCGGACTGCGCTGCCTCCTGGACGTCCCGCTTCGAAGTCCAGGCTCGGTCATGTTGAGCCCCGTCGCGGTCGCGCGGGCGCACTGATCCCGAAGGTCCACCGGGCTGTCGGGCGTCGAGCCGAGGCACGCGCGTCCGATGCCCGATCGGTGGCCCGCACGGTCGGGATCGATGGTCCCGACCGTTCCTGATCCGTCGGGGGCGGGCGCGGCCCGGCCGGGCCGTCAGGCGCGAGGGGTGGCTTTTCCCAGCTTGAGCTTAAATGAGGCGTACGGAGCAGCGGCGGCGACGCCCGGCGGTCCGACCTCTCACGCTCCGTATCCCGATCCATGACATCAAGCGATCCCGCGATCAGTCCCGAGCCTGCGCGCCCGCCGCCGAAGCGGGACCCGCGCGTGGACGTGCTGCGCGGCTTTGCTCTGCTGACGATCTTCGTCGACCATATCCCCGACAACGCCCTCGCCCGGTTCACGCTGCACAACTTCGGCTTCTCGGACGCGGCCGAGCTGTTCGTGCTGCTGGCCGGCTACTCGTCCATGATCGCGTATGGCGGCCTGTTCCAGCGCGCCGGAACGTGGACAACCTTGCGCCGGATCGGCCTGCGCTGCGTGCGGATCTACGCGGTGCAGGCGGGGCTGCTGCTGGCCACCCTGGTCATCGTGCGTGCCTGGATGGATCTGACGGGACTGGTTCCCCGCTTCGGGGTCGCGCCGCTGATGCAGATGGGGATCTGGCAAGGATTGCTTCAAGGCCTGATCCTCAACGCCCTGCCGAACTACCTTGACATCCTGCCGCTCTACATCATCCTGCTGATCTTGTTCCCGGCCGTTTACGGCGCCATGCAGCGCAGCATCTCGTCGACTTTGTTGCTCTCGGCCTCGGTCTGGCTGCTGGCCAATCACGACTACCACCTCAATCTCCCGAACGTGGCCGCCGCGGACGACAGCGGATGGTACTTCAATCCCTTCGCCTGGCAGTTCCTGTTCACGATCGGCGCGGCCTTGGCGCTGGCCGTGCGCGCGCGGCAGGGCTTCCTGCCGCAGCGCGCTTGGCTTGTTGGCCTGTGCTGGGCCTACCTCGGCTTCGCGTTCCTCCAGGCGGCGCCCTGGTCGAGCTGGGGCCTGCCCGACCTGAGTCCGGCGGCGATGCCGCAGCCGGACAAGGGCCACGTGGCGCCCTTGAGGCTCATCAACATCCTCGCCCTGATCTACCTCCTGTTCAGTTCCGCGGCCGTCCATGGATTTGCGCTGCACCGCTGGGTCCGCCCGCTGGAGGTTTGCGGTCGGCATTCCCTCGAGATTTTCGCGGCCGGCTGCCTGGCGGCCCTGGCGGGGCGAATCCTCTATCGGACCTTCGGCGCGACGTGGATGCTGCAGGTCGCGACCAACGCGACCGGCCTCCTGGCGATGATCGGCTTGGCGTTCGTCCTGGACCTTCGCTCACGGACGCGGCGAGGCTGACGCATCGGTCCGGCAAGGCGCACGCGGCGCCGAGCGGGCGTTCCAGCCTCACCCCGCGGTGGCGGATTGCAGGTCTCGGCCCCGTTCACGTCGCGGCGTAACCCGAGACGGACGCGGATCGAATCCCGCAGCAAGGGCCGCCTCCGCTCGCACCGTGCGAGGCCCCGCGGCACGGCTGCGAAGACGCGCTTGCGTCCGTCACCCGCCGTGTGTAGAGACGCCCCCATGATCCCCGATAGCTCAGTTGGTAGAGCAGGCGACTGTTAATCGCCTTGTCGCAG
>NZ_CAXTBY010000083.1:0-18392 GCF_964242245.1 uncultured Methylobacterium sp.
GCTCCTGGGGCGGCGTCTTGCCTTTTGGGCGGCAGGCCGCGATATGCCGGGTTGGGAATCGAGGCATTCGACGATCAGCTTCACTACCTGTCGGGGCGCGTAGAACTCGCCACCCTTCTTACCTGCGCCCTCAGCGAACTGCTCGATCAGATACATGTAGGCGTCGCCCAGCATGTCGGGCGGCACGTCGGTGTTCCGCAGCCGGTGCTTCTCGAGGTGGGCGAGCAGCCGCTCCAGCCGGGCGTCGGGGAAACGTTCCTGATTGGCGAAGTCTACGTCGCCGAACACGCCGCGCAGACGCAGATTGGCCTCTTCAATGGCGGCGAAGGCGTTGTTTAAATGCTGGCCGATTTGGGTGGCGTGCTTCCTGACCGCATTCCAGTGATGCTGCGGCGGGACGTGGAAGCGGTGCTCATCAGGATCGGACGCTTCCTCACGGTCGCCGGTTTCGGCCAGAAGAGCCTCGAACTCCTCGTCCCAAACGTCGCAGAGGCGCCGGTAGAGGAGTAGGGCGAAGATGTAGTCCTTGAACTTTCCCGCATCGACGTGACCACGGAGAATGTCCGCGGCCTGCCAAAGGTGCCGTTCGAGTTCGGTCTGTGTCAGCGTGGGCTTCCGGCGTGCGACAGCCGCCGGGGTTGTTCATGTCCATCGTAGCCTCTCGGTCGAACCCTTTCGCACCGTCTAGCTGCTCCGACCGCCGTGAGCTGTAGTCGGTCCGCCTCAGACGGGTCGAATCCCGTGCAAGCCTCGCATCCCGTGCGGCCGATGGCGCTGGATGCAGGTTGCGTGCTGAAAGAGCCCCCCCGGGGCCAAAGCCCAGTCCTCCCAAAATAGGAAGGGGAACCCGCCCGACCGGTCGTCTTTCGCGAACTCAACGCCGAGCGTCACTGTCTCAGGCGGCCCGACCGCCTCGGCCTCGCCGCGCACCAGCCACGGTCTGGGGCTTGGCACGCGACTGGCCGGAATCACGGGCCGAACCACGTCAGTACTCCTCGGCCTGCAGACAGATATGGATCGGAGGTCCCGGCCGCACGGCGCAGAAGCCGGGCCGGTCACAGGCCGCCCGAGTTCCGATACCGCTCGGTGCAAAGACCCCGACCGGCATGTAGCTAAGATGCTGGCCACCCTCGGTCAGGTAGACAACCTGAGCCGTCTTCATCGCCTCGGTCGTAAAAGGCCGCCCGGCCGGCATCGCCCAAGGTGGCAGACATGAACCGCACGTTCCCCATGACCCGCGCCGCCGGGTTCGCGCGCCTCGACACCGTCACACCCCGTCTCGGGCGCGCCTACGCCGCCGAGCGCAACTCCGATCCCGGACCGGATGGCGAGACCTCGACCTCGGCGCTGTCACCCTATTTGCGCCGCCGCCTCATCACCGAGGAAGAGGTAGTGAGCGCCGCCAAAACCGCGCACGGCGCGGCGGCCGAGAAGTTCGTCAGCGAGGTGTTCTGGCGGACCTACTTCGAGGGCTAACTCGAGACCCATCCTGCGATCTGGACGGACTATCAGCGCCTCTTGGTCGAGGGTGAGGAGCAGCTTGCCGCCTCCTCCGGGCTGCGCCGCGCCTACGAACGTGCCGTCGAGGGCCGCACCGGGATCGATGGCTTCGACGACTGGGCGCGCCAACTGGTCGAGACCGGGTGGCTGCACAACCATACCCGGATGTGGTTCGCTTCGATCTGGATCTTCACGCTGCGCCTGCCGTGGGCGCTCGGCGCGGCCTTCTTCCTGCGCCATCTTCTTGACGGCGACCCAGCGTCAAACACCCTCTCGTGGCGGTGGGTGCCCGTCTGAACTCGGTCGACCTGGCAGTCGACGGCACGTATGACATATATCGCACCGTGTTCATCTTCAGACAACCTGCCGCCTGTGTGTCTCATTCGCGAATCTGGCCCTCCGACTACGTATAGCCGTAACTATGCAGCAAAATTCCAATTGTCCCAGTCTAAAATACTACTCAGGTCAGGGGCATAAACCCTCATTTGGCGGCTTTTGTTGACCTACCCGCCATGTCGTAAGCGGCCTCAAGTTCCTTTTCCAGCAAGATAACATGCTGATAGGCCTGCTCGGAATGCGATACGAGCTCGCGTTTGCGATCCTGATTGAGCCCTCCGGCCCGTTCGGCATGTTCCATCTCGTGCAGCTGAGCAATTAAGCCGTCGCGTCTCTCACGAGCAATTGTCAGTTTGCTATCCAGAGTATCGATCCTGATCTCGTCGTCTTCAATCGTCATGACACTCTCCGGTGTGTAGCTCGATACGCAGACTATGTACTTTATCTGCGATAAAAATCTTAGTATTTCATGAGATCGTAACGGGATACCTCAAGATTTTGATAGATTTACCACCGACTAAAAGCAATTATAGGATTTAAGTCTTGACAGCGTTGCGATTTTTGCTATGCTGATGCTGTTGATTGGTGAACCGGTGCGCCGCTTCGGTGCCAGCCAACGCTGAACGTGGAGAGGCGCCATGCACCGGCGATCACGAATACCGCGGCCCCGACCGCCATCGTGCGCCAACCAACGTCCGCCCCTCATCAACACCTCCCCAGAAGGCCCCCATCACGGGGGCCTTCGTCGTTTTAGGAGCCCAAAAATGGCTATCCAGTTCATTCCGGCACCCGCCGCCGAGAGCCCACTCGAGCCGCAACCACCGACCCTGGTGCCGTTTGGGCGCAATCGCGGTGGCAAGCCCTGCGCCGCCTGGTTCGACAGCAATCAAGCCGAGGCGGCGACCGCTATGGCTGCCCTGCCTGCAGGCCGGCGACCTGCACGGCGCCGGCGCTGTCGAGACGGCGCTCGATGGTGCCGATCTGCTCGGCGCAGGAGGAGGCCATCGCGGGAAGTGGGACGATGGCGAGGACGAGGATCGCGAGCTTGGGGATGGTGTGCATCGGGGTGGCCTTGGGCTTGACGGCAGCATCGCGGTTCCGCCCGTCGAGCGTTCGACCCGATGCCGTCCCTCAACCGTCGATGCGAGGGTAGCGCTTCCTCGACCGTACGCCTCTCGCCATGCTGCGTCGCAACATGAGACGCGTGGCAGGCCCGCGTCCGGGATCCTCAGGTCGGCCCGGCCATCGCAAGAACGTCGGGTGGAACACCCGATGGCGAACGGTAAGCCGGGTCGGGCGATGCGGATGTAATCCGGCATCTATTCCACCGCCGCCGGGCGTCGCCGACGTTTGGAGGCGGCCCGGCGGAGGATGCGCGACAACGCCTCGACCGAGTACGGCTTCTGCAAGAGCTCGAAGCCGTGGTCGGTTTCCTCGGCCAGCACGTGGCTGTAGCCACTCGTCAGCACAACCGGCAGGCCTGGATAAAGCCGTCGCACCTCGCGTCCGAGTTCGACGCCGTTCATGCCTGGCATGACCACGTCAGAGAACACGACATCGTAGCTGCCGGGGCTTCCGGCCAGTGCCGCCAGGGCGGCGTCGGCGTTCGTCACCCAATGGGTGCCGTAACCGAGTTCCTGGAGGGTCTGGGTCGAGAAGGTCCCGACTTCACGGTTATCCTCGACCACGAGGACGTGGGTCCCGCGTCCGTCGACGACCTTGTCAACGGACGCGATTTCTTCCCGGGTGCCGGAATCCGTTTCCGCGCGCGGGAGGTAGAGCGAGAAGGTGGTGCCGCGTCCGACCTCACTCTCGACCACGACCTCGCCGCCCGATTGCTTGGCGAAACCGAACACCTGGGAAAGCCCGAGGCCGGTGCCCTGGCCGACGCCTTTGGTCGTGTAGAACGGCTCGAAGATCCGGTCGATCTGGTCGGCCGGGATGCCGGAACCGGTGTCGGCCAGCGAGATCCGGACAAAGTCGCCGGCGCGCTCTGGGTGAGACCGCATCGCGGGCACGAGGCCCACCGCCTCCACGACGATGTCGAGTCTTCCCTCCCCCTCCATCGCGTCACGGGCGTTGACCGCCATGTTGACGAGGGCGGTGTCGAGTTGGCTCGGGTCCGCATTGATATGGCAGGGCTCGTCCCCGACGTGGATCGCGACCGCGATCCGAGCGCCGGTGAGGGTGCCGACCATCTCACCGATGGCCCTCACGCTACGGCCGGCATCGAACACCTCCGGGCGCAGCGCCTGCCGGCGGGCGAAGGCGAGGAGCTGACCCGTCAGTTTGGCCGCCCGGTCGACTGTGTCGGAGATCGCGCCGACGTACCGGGCCCGCCGATCCTCGGAAAGGTTGGGACGCTTAAGCAGATCGGTCGATGACTTGATGACCGTGAGCAGGTTGTTGAAATCGTGCGCGACGCCCCCGGTCAATTGACCGACGGCCTCCAGCTTCTGCGATTGCCGCAACGCCTCCTCGGCCTGCAGCAGGCTGGCCGCGCGCTCCTTCTCCAGGGTGACGTCGCGGGAGACGCAGTAGAGTAGCCCTTCCACCGGAACGGCCGTCCAGGACAAGGTTCGGTACCCTCCGTCGCGCGCCCGAAAGCGGTTCTCGAAGGCGAGCGTGAGCGCACCGTCGGCGAGGCGCTTGACCTCGGCCCGCGTCCTCTCCCGGTCCTCGGGATGTTCGAGCCACTCCGAGGTCTTCCCGACGATGTCGTGGTAGTCCCATCCCAGGATACGCTGCCACGCCGGGTTGATGCTTACCCAGATCCCGTTCGGGTCGGCGACGCCGAGCATGTCCTGGCTCACGTGCCAGATGCGGTCGCGCTCCTTGGTTCGCTCGGCGACCTGGGCCGCCAGCGTCTCGTTCAGAGACCGCAATGCGCCCTGGGCGCGAACGCGCTCGACGGCGTCCCAGATCCGGGCCGAGACCTCCTCGACCAGCGCGACCTCGTCGGGCGTCCAGGCCCGCGGCTCCCGTTGGTTCACGTAGACGACCGAGCGTAGGCGTCCCTCGTGGACCTGGGGTACGGCGACGATGGCGCCGATGCCGAAGGCGTCCATCCCCAGGCCGGCCGTGTCCGCATCCGCCTCGACGTCGGGATAGACCGACGTCCGACCGTTCCTGAGGTTGGCGACGTTCCCGGGTCCGAACGCATCGAGGGGGTAGGTGTCGGCGAGCGTCGCGACGCCATCGACGTATTCGGTGCCGAGGGTGACGGTCAGGCCGTCCTCCTCGACGAAGCCGTAGCCCACCCGGCTCGCGCAGAGGTGGCGTCCGAGGGCGTCGACGGCCGCCTGCATCCGCCCACGCGGGCCGCCCTGGTCGCGGAGGGTGTCGGTCAGGTCGAGCAGGAAGCGCTGCCGTGCCTCGGATGCGCGCTGCTCCGCGACCCGCCGCTCCAGTTCGGCGTTGACCTCCCTGAGGCGACGCTCGTCCAGCCGCCGGCCGGTGACGTCGGAGACGGTGAGCACGGCCCCGACGACCGTCCCGCCCTGGCGGACGGGTGCGTTCGAGCAGAGCACCTCGATGGGCGTCCCGTCGCGATGGAAGAAGGTGGCGTCGCGCTGCCGGAGGGTCTTCCCCTCGCGGATGGCACGCACGAAGCCGCATTCCGAAGCGGGAAACGGCCGCCCATCCGGATGGTGGTGGTGGGCGGCCTCGTGCAGGTCCTGCCCGACCAGGGCGTTGGCGTCCCATCCGAGCAGGCCATGCGCCGTCCGGTTGGCGAAGGTGACCAGGCCGTCGCGGTCGAGTTGGAAGACGGCCTCGCTGACGTGGTCCGTGACGGTCTGGAGTAGGTCGGTCTGCCGCTGGAGCGCCTCGGCGGCGAGGCGTTGCTCCGTCCGGTCCCTCAGGATCTTGAGGTAGCCCACATGGGTGCCGTCGTCGGCGCGGAGCGGCATCATCTCGCCCAGGCCGAAGAACCGCGACCCGTCCTTGCGCACGTGCCAGCGCTCGTCGTTGCCGCGGCCTTCCTCGCGGCTCACGCGCATCTCGCGCTCGGGCGCGCCGTCCTCGGCGTCCTCTTCCGTGAAGAAGAGCCGTGCCGGCCTGCCGCGCATCTCGGCCTCGGACCAGCCGAGGATGGCCTCGGCGCCGACGCTCCAACCGGTCACGAGGCCGTCGAGGTCGGTGGTCACGATGGCGTAGTCGCGGGCGCTTTCGAGGATCTGCCCATGGCGGACGTCCGCCTCCCGGGCGGTGCGCAGGGCGTCGTCGCGCGCCACCATCGACCGACGGAGTTCCATCTGCGCCATGACCTGCCGCCCCAGGGCCTCCAGGGCCTCGGCCTGTTCTGGCGTCAGCCCCTGTGGTCGGGGCACCATGTCGATCACGCACAGAGTCCCGAGCGCCAGGCCTTCGGGTGTCTCCAGTCGCGCACCGGCATAGAACCTCAGCCGGGGCTCCCCGGTCACCAGCGCATTGTTCCGGGTCCGGGGGTCGGCGGTCAGATCCGGGATGACCAGCAAGCCGGGCTGCCGCAGGGCATGCGCGCAGACCGACTGCGACAGCGGGGTCTGGCAGGGGTCGAACCCGATGCGGGCCTTGAACCATTGCCGGTCGTCGGCGACGAGGCTGACCAGCGCGACCGACGTCCCGCAGATTCGGGAGGCGAGTAGAACGATGTCATCGAAGCCTTGCTCGGCCTCGGTGTCGAGGATGCCATAGCCGTCGAGGGTCGCGAGCCTGGCCGGATCGCGCGCGGCCTCCGCGACGGCATCCTCAGGCGCGGACATTGGCGGACCCGGTCGATGCCGCTACACGGGCAGCCTTCGCCTCGTCGTGCGCGATCAGAAGACGGAGCGCCGACCGGACCACCTCGCTGATAGATGTGTAGTCCCCCTTGGCGACCTGCCCTTCGACGTAGGCGATCAGCGGCTCGGTCAGGGCGATGTGTCGGGAGTGTCTGGCGGCCATCCGGAGCCCCTAGCATCTCACCGGGACGGTGTCGCATCTGCGACACCCCCATCCGCGCATCCGCGTGGTCACACCGGCCGTCGGCTGAGCATGTCGTTGCCCCTATCGTCGTTCGGAATGGTCCCGAGTGGGCGTTTGCCGCTCGGAGCATGCTGGATAGGCTCACGGACGGTACAGCCAGAGGTGGACCGTGACGCAACGCCCGATCCGACGTGGGATGTCCGAAGATCCGGTCGTGCGCGGGCGCGGCGGTTACTTCGCGTCCGTAGCGGTGGCGGTGGCGACCTTCGTTTTGCTCGACGGTGCGAGCCGGATGCTCGCACCTCCAGCGCCCGTTCCCACCGAAACCGCCTTCCCCTCCGACTGGATTACGGTCGCAATCACGCTTGGTATGGCCTTGTTCCTCGTGGGGCTCTTCGCCTTGCCGGCGTTCCTTCTTTGCCTGACCATCTCGGGCAGGGATCGGGCATCCGGCGTTCCACGTGACCTGCGGGTCCGCCATCGGCCTGGGACTCTGGCGGCTGTTCATCGACATTGTCGACCGACCGCTTGCGAGCATCCTGTCCGGCGTGGCGGGAGGCGCCGTGTATCGGTGGCTCGCCGCCCGACACGGTACTGGCCATCCGTAGCGAGGGGTCAATGCCGCGGGTGGCTTGAGTGTGAGCCCCGACTGGAGCGGAGACGGTACCTTACCGAGGCGGGAGCCGGTCACGGCGTCGCAAGTCGCGCAGCCACTTCGTTCCGTCGAAGAAACGGAAGCGCGAATGGCGGGTCGTAGCCCATCAGGAAGGGTGGGGCGATGGTCGTTCGTCCGGATGTCGCCAGCACCTCGGTCAGGATGCGCTCCTGCTCGGTACGAGCCTCCGGCGTGATCGAGCCTGAGAAACGAAGTGCGGCGATCTTCTCGGCTTGGACGCGGACCAGACGGACGCCCGCCTCGGT
Source organism: uncultured Methylobacterium sp. (assembly GCF_964242245.1). Classification (NCBI taxonomy): domain Bacteria; kingdom Pseudomonadati; phylum Pseudomonadota; class Alphaproteobacteria; order Hyphomicrobiales; family Methylobacteriaceae; genus Methylobacterium; species uncultured Methylobacterium sp. Next base: position 7,705 of record NZ_CAXTBY010000083.1, read on the forward strand.
AGGTTCCGGAGGTCCGGCTACGGCAATGTCGCGTGGGAGGAAGAACCGCATGGTTCCCCCCGCTCCCTGTTCGACCGGAACCGTCATCGCGATGCGTTGACCGCCAGTCTCCAGGGGCGTGGTCATGGCGATGCGGTCGCCCCGCCGGTTCGCGCCGGTGATGTAGCGGAAGAGCCGCCCGAACGCTTCGCCATCTCCCCGTCCGCGCTCGTCGGTCTCGATGGCGAGGCGCTCCTCATAGGCTCGGACCTCGACACCACGGTCAAGACGCTCGACGACGGAGTACCGGGGCTGATCGTAGAAGGTCCGCACGCCGAAGACTCCGAGGACAGACTCGCACAAGGTCACGAGATAGTAGGCGAACTTACCCATCGCGGTGACGCTCGGTGAGGGTTGGAGATCGTGGATCGATCGATCATAGCGACAACCGCCGCAGCACTCGGGCGCCGCTCGAAACGGATGACGGCCCGACGCCGCGGTCAAGCGGGACATCGGGCCATCCGGCTTCCTCGATGACGCCAACGGCGTCAGGGCGTGATGCGAACCGCTAGGCCGGGATGGCGGCGGCGAGCGAGGCGCTCGGAGGGGTCTTGGGACGCGGCATCGACGTCACCGGACATGGCGGCGGGTCGTCGTCGTCGTCGCGCCGCCCAGGACGGACGTACCAGTGCAGGTCCGCGAGCCGCCGAAGGCGCCGTCGATTCGGCTGCATCGCCGAAGCCTTGGTCGTAGCCGGAACGGACTTGCGGTCGAGTTCGCCCAGGGCGGCGAGAACGGCGTCGACCGACACCGGCTCGGCCCTGCTGCCCGTGAGGCAACGCATGCTCGGCGCGTTTTCGAGGGCGCTCGCATCCGACGCCCACGAGGCGAGGATCGCACGCTTCTCACCCTGTGAAAGCCCCGGGTGGGCCAACACCTCCCTCGGGTGGCGGAACACGTCGCCGGGAGCGACAAGCGCCTGCCACGCCTCGAAAGAGGCCGGGGACGCGCCGTATGGGTTCACGGCGCCGGAACGGGAACGGTAGGTCTCCATCATCGACATCGATCATCCTTCCTGAATCATGGGTTGGATGGGCGGAGCCCCCCTCGCGGCCTTGCGGACGCGCGAGGGGGGACGTTCGACGGCAGGCGGAACTCGGGCTTAGGCCGCCTGGCGCACAGCCTCGATCCGAGGCTGTGCGTTGTCCTGGCCCACGGCGGACTGCGTCCCGCCGATGGGGATGCGCCGGGGCTTCAGGGCCTCCGGTACCTCGCGCTTGAGGTTCACGGTCAACAGGCCGTTCTCAAGGTTCGCGCCGACGACCTTGACGTGGTCCGCCAAGTTGAAGGTCTGGCGGAACGTCCGGGCGGCGATACCGCGATGCAGGATCTGGCTGTCACCCTCGGACGACTTCCTCTGGCCTGTGACCAGAAGATTCGTGTCGTGCTGGGTCAGCTCGATCTCATCCTCGGCGAACCCGGCAACGGCCATGGTGATGCGGTACTCGTCGTCGGCCACCCGTTCGATGTCATAGGGCGGCCACGTCGAGGATGTTTCGGCCTGGGTGGCCTTGTCCAGCATCGAGAACAGTCGGTCGAAGCCGACGGTGGAACGGTAGAGGGGAGCGAAATCGAGGGTCCTCATGACCACATCCTCCTTGGAGCAACGTGATGACAAGGGTCGCCAGATGCCTGACCCGGCGCCCGTTCAGCGAGCCGAAAACTGGCCTCGCGCGCACAAAACGCAGTCGCGATAGTATGGTTCCATAGAAAATCGTCGTTTCGAAAGGAGCCATTACCGACCATTCCGTACGAGGCCCGGGCGCAGTGGAAGCTCGCCGCCTGGGCTGACGAGGGCGGTAACTGGACCCATGCCGGGACCTATGCCGGGCGACCGTTCGATGGCCGCCGGGCCTATGCTTCGCACGTCGAAGGTCCAGGCAGGACAGACCGCTTCCGGTGTTCGGAAACCGCTTCCCGGCGAAAAGGACCTCGGCAGTGCCTACTTCATGGTTGCCAGGCAGGCATGACGTCAGCAACCTTCTTGTCATCCTTGAGACCTTGATAGGGCATCTTGGTGCCTTTGACCTTGTTGGCGGCAGGGCCGGTCAGCCATTCCTTGAGATTGGCCTCGTCCCACGTGATGCCCGACTTCTTGAGGGCATTCGAATAGTTGTAGCCTTTCACCGACGCGGCCTTACGCCCGACGACGCCCGTCAGGTTCGGGCCGAGGCCGTTCTTACCGAAGGCGTGGCAGGCCTTGCAGGCCGTGAAGACCTTCTTGCCGGCGGCTGCATCCTGGGCCTGTGCGGAAAGGGTCGGCAGGAGAAGCGCGAAGGCGGCGCCAAGGATGTGATTGCGCATCGGTGTGGATCTCAAGGTGCGGCAGTCGCCGCTCGCTCGTGACCGGTCGGGCTCATCGCGGAGCTTGAGCGGCTGGGACGAACCCAGGCTGAATTCCGTCGGCGACGGGAGGAAGGCGCATGCGGTCAAAGGAAGCCCTGCCGCTCGACGATCGAACGTCGAGTCATAGGCTCCATGAGGACCGGAAGGCGCCAACGGCAAGATCCAGCGCGAAGGCGTCGGTGCTGATCAACTTGTTGTCGCAGGTCGCAAGGTGGCGGGCATCCTTGATCCGACAGACCGTGCCTTCCACGCGCGGGAGATTCTGACTGATGCACGTGCGTTCATAGGACCGCGGCGTGCGGTAGAAAGGCGCATCGTCATGTCGGTTCGGCTTCACAGATAGGTCCAGGCCGCCAAAAATCATGGGCATCTATCGATTCTATAATGAGAAGTTAAACCAAGCGCCTACGTGATAATACGCTTTCAAAAAACAAGATTGCGAGATCCAATATCGGCGCTGAGGCCCGCTAAGTGGATAGCCTAATTTCATAGAATTAGGCGGTATGAAAATATATCCAGATTAATTTGAACGTGGAGCCTCGAAGATGCCGGTTCGCTCGCTGCTGATTTTGATGCTGGCATCGGTTGCGACGCCAGTCCTAGCCCTACAACCGCAGGACACCCTTCGTGACTGGAGTGCTGCATCCGGTGCGGACCGGGACCGCCTCCTGCAGCAGCTGGAAGCCGGCGTAGGAACCGTATCGCGCAAGGATGTGCTGTCCTGTCTCAATGACGCCGCGGGCATGGATGCCCATGCTGATTTAAGGATCACGGAGGTGTTCGGGGCCTGCACCAAGCAGACAGCTGGAGAACCGATCTAAGCGTTGGGCCATCCCCCATCCGGCTTGTGAAGCAGGGAAACATTCCTTCGAGGAAGGGGAATGGGAACGGCGGGGTCGTGCGAACCGAATAGCGCCCCTCAAGGGCCAGCAAAACATAGAGGCTTGGAACGATGCTCTCGCAAGCGGCTATCCTCCTTACGGCCCTCCTGTTCGGCGGGATGGTCCTGTACTCGTTCGGCTTTGCCTCGTTCCTGTTCAGCGCGTTGCCCGCCGACGCGGCAGGCCCCCTCCTGCGCCGCGCCTTCCCGCATTTCTACGTCTTCGTCATAGGGTGCGCACTCGTTGGCACGGCGCTGACGGCCACCATCGATATGGCATCGGCACTCATACTGGGACTCATCGCCGTCACGGCACTCCTCGCGCGCCAGATCCTCATGCCGGCCATCAATGGGGCGACCGACATGGGCAATCGCGCACGCTTCGGCGTCCTTCATACCGGGTCCGTCCTGGTGACCCTGGCCCACATCGTCGGGTCGTCCGCAGTGATCTTGAGACTCTCCGCCTAGCCGTGTTCGATTAGCGGGACGTTGTCGTCTCGTTCATCCGGAGCCCGGCGAAAGGTAGGGTGGCCGCGTAGACGGTCCTCTGAGCCTCGTCGCGCACGAGGACCGTCAAGGCCTGCGCGTCGGCGGTCCTTTCGGGAATGATCTCGCGCGCGATCTCGGGGACCGCCAAGCCCTCGCGCCTCCCAGCTTCCTCACCACTCGATCTGCAGTGAGGCCCGCAGCGTGCGTGGCGCACCAAGGCCAAGACCGTAGGCGGCGGAGGCATAGTAGCGATGATCGGCAACGTTATCGACGTTCAAGCGAAAGGTTGCGAGGGTTCCCGCATCGAGATGCATTCGATATCTTAGGCCTAAATCAAATCGAGACCACTCTGGGATCTTCTGCGTATTTGCCAGATCCACGTATTGCGCGCCGAGATAGTAAAGCCGGCCGTGAGCGTCAGCCCTTTCGCGAACGGAACGTCGTATTCACCGTAGAGGCTCGCCTGAAATCGCGGGACCCCGATCGGCACTCTGCCATCGGTCGATGGATCGCCGGTACGCTCCGCCATCGGATCGAGAGCCATGACACTCGCGATGAGGCGTGTCCCTCGTGCGACCTCGCCGGAGACCCGCGCCTGGCCCCCAATCACTCGTGGCGACACCGTTTCAAGACCCTGGCGCGCAACCACGGCCTCGCGCCCGACATCGCAGATGCCATCACGGGCCATTCACCTCGCTCCGAGGGAGACAGGTACGGTGAGTACGATCTGCCCGCCATGAAGCGTGAGCTGGAGAAAATCCCCCCCTCTCAGCAAGCCTGCCTCCGACCAGCCGGTCCAGGAGTGATTTAGGGAGTTGAGCGGTGCAACGAACTCAAACCAGCGAGGTGCATCCTTAATTTCCCTGCTACATTGCCAATTGAAACACCATACACAGGCTCTTAAGCGTGTATTCTTGAGGAATGACAAGGCTTTAAGTCCTAGTTATCCACAGGTCGCGCGGTGCGTTGACTCATCCTCATATAAGAACAAAATAGGAACATAGCCCGTCGCGGAAGGAGGAGCAGGTCATGCCGGAGGCCGCGAACGAGCGCGACGACCGGCTCTTCCGCCTGCGCCGGCAGCTCGACGACTTGGTCCGCGACCGGGTTCGGCAACGGCCAGCCCTCGCCTTCGGCGTGCCCGACTTGGACGCGCACCTGCCGACCGGCGGTTTGCGCTGCGGGGCACTCCACGAGGTGAGCGAGGCGGGTGCTGCCGCCGAGTACGGTGCGCTCGCCGCCCTGTTCACCGCCGGCATCCTCGCCCGCCTGCCCGGACCCGTGCTGTGGTGCCTGAGCGGCCGCGACCTGTTCGCCCCCTCCCTCGTCGGCGTCGGCCTGATGCCGAGTCGCGTCGTCTTCGCTGAGACCTGGAACGATGCGGAGGTTCTGCCAGCGATGGAGGAGGGGCTGCACACCCGAGGCCTCGCCGCCGTCGTCGGCGAGGTCTCCCGCCTCGAGCTGACCGCCTCCCGCCGCCTGCAACTCGCGGCCGAGCGCACGGGCATCATGGCGCTCGCGATCCGTCGCTGGCGCACCGGGACGGCGCGAACGGCCGGCGAGGGCGAGCCGACCGTGGCGCTGACCCGCTGGCGGGTCTCGCCCCAACCCGGCACCGGGCCACCGCTGCCCGGCTTGCCCCGAGCCCGCTGGCTCGTCGAACTCACCCGTGCCCGTGGCGCGGATGCCCCTCACTCCTGGATCCTGGACGCGCCTGATGCGACGGGTCGTCTCCGTCTACCTGCCGACCTGGGCGACCGACCTGTGGCGACGCCGGAACGCCTCCCGCGCGCCGGCGTGGGATAGCCCGCTCGTCGTCGCGACGAGCGACGGCCCGCGCCGCGTGCTCGTCGCCGTGGACCGCGCGGCGCGGCGCTTGGGGCTACGGCCCGGCATGGCGGTCGCGCACGCCCAGGCCGCCGTCCTCGACCTCACCATAGTCGAGGCCGACCCCGAGGGTGCCGCTGAGGCTCTGCACGGGCTCGGGGCGTGGTGCCTGCGCCGCTACTCACCCCTGGTCGCCATCGACCTGCCCGACGGCCTGTGGATCGAGGTCGCCGGTGCCGCCCACCTGTTCCAAGGCGAGGCGCGGCTGATCGAGGACCTCGTCACCGGCTTGGCCCAGCGCGCGCTCTCGGCGCGAGCCGCCGTCGCCGACACGCCGGGTGCGGCGTGGGCGATGGCGCGCTTCGCCCCCCAAGAGCCGATCGTCGCGCCGGGGTGCCAGGATGCCGCCATCGCCGAGCTGCCGGTGCGCAGCCTTCGCCTCTCCCGCGGGACCGTCGCCGGGCTGGTGCAGCTCGGCATCGAGCGGGTGGGCCAGCTCGCGGCCAAGCCGCGCGCGCCCCTGCGCCTGCGCTTCGGCGAGGAGGCGGTGCTGCGCCTCGACCAAGCCCTCGGCCACGCTCCCGAGCCGCTGGTCTACCTCGCGCTGCACGAGGTGCCGAGCGTGCGCCTCGCCTTCGCCGAGCCGATCAGCGCGCCCGAGACGCTCGCCCGCGTGACGGAACGGCTGCTGACCGATCTGTGTCCGTTGCTGGAACGGCAAGGGGTCGGAGTGCGCCGCCTCGACCTGCTGTTCCGCCGTGTCGATGGCGTGAGCCAGGGCGTGCGCGTCGCGACCGCGCAGCCGAGCCGGGCCGTGCGCCACCTCCTGCGCCTGTTCGTCGAACGGCTGGCGCTGGTCGATCCGGGCTTCGGCATCGACGAGGCGGTGCTCGCCGCCGCCCGCGTGGAATGGCTCGACGCGACGCAGGCAGGCTTGGGCGACCTGACCGGCGACGGGGCGGAGGCCGACCTAGCCGAACTCGTGGACCGGCTGACGGTGCGGCTCGGCGCGCGGCGGGTGTTCCGCGTCGCGCCGGTGCCGAGCGGGCTACCGGAGCGGTCAGTGCGGCGGGTTGCCCCCCTCGCGGCGGTGCCGGATGCGGACTGGCCCGCCAACCTGCCCCGGCCCGTGCGCCTGCTCCGTCCGCCGGAATCGGTGATGGTCCTCGCGCTCGCGCCCGATCATCCGCCCGCCCTGTTCGTCTGGCGCCGCTCGCGCCTCCGTGTCGCGCGCGCCGACGGCCCGGAACGTATGCATGGCGAATGGTGGGTGTCGGACGCGGAAGGCGGCCTCGTACGCGACTACTACTGCGTCGAGACGACGGACGGCGACCGCTGGTGGTTGTTCCGAGACGCATCCGCGGTCGAGGGCGGGCGCTGGTGGCTGCACGGCATCGGCGAGACCTAGTGGGCTACGTCGAGCTTCAGGTCACGACGCACTATTCCTTCCTGCGCGGCGCCTCTTCGCCGCGAGAGCTGTTCGCGACGGCGGCGCTCCTCGGGCATACCGCTCTCGGCATCGCCGACCGCAACTCGCTTGCCGGCATCGTCCAGGCCCACGACGCGGCCAAGGCCACCGGCTTGCGCCCGGTCGTCGGGTGCCGGCTCGACCTCGCTGAGGGCGGCCCCTCGCTCCTGGTCTATCCGACCGACCGGCTCGCCTACGGGCGCCTGTGCCGCCTGCTCACCCTGGGCAAAGGCCGGGCCGAGAAGGGCGATTGCCGGCTGCATTGGGAGGATGTCGGCGCCTGGTCGGACGGCCTCGTCGCCGTGCTCCTCACCGACCGGCCCGATGCGGCGCTAGCCGACGATCTCGCGCGGGTGAAGGCGACGTTCGGCGACCGAGGCTACTGCGCCCTGACGCGCCGCTACCGGCCGGGCGACGCCCTGCGCCTGGACGCGGTCGCCGCGCTGGCACGGAAAGCCAGGGTGCCGACCGTGGCGACCGGCGACGTGCTCTACCACGTGCCCGACCGGCGGGTGCTGCAGGACGTCGTCACGGCCATCCGTCTTGGGACGACCGTGGACCGGCTCGGCCGCGCCCGCGAGCACCATGCCGGGCGCCACCTCGTCGCGCCGCACGAGGCTGAACGCCTGATGCAGCGCCACCCCGACGCGCTGGCGCGTACGGCTGAGATCCTGGCGCGCTGCCGCTTCTCCCTCGACGAACTCACCTACAGCTACCCGACCGAGGCCGCCGAGGATGGCACGCCGGCGCAGGATCGGCTTGAGGCGCTGACCTGGGCGGGCGCGGCCGAACGCTACCCGGACGGCCTGCCCGGCGCGGTCGCGGCCCAAATTCGGCACGAGCTAGCCCTGATCGAGCGCCTCGCCTACGCGCCGTACTTCCTCACGGTGGAGAGCATCGTGCGGTTCGCCCGCGGCAAAGGCATCCTGTGCCAGGGCCGCGGCTCGGCGGCGAACTCCGCCGTGTGTTTCGTCCTCGGCATCACCAGCATCGATCCTGTCCGGCAGGGCCTGCTGTTCGAGCGGTTCATCTCGGAGAACCGGAACGAACCGCCGGACATCGACGTGGATTTCGAGCATGAGCGCCGCGAGGAGGTGATCCAGTGGGTCTACGAGACCTACGGGCGCCACCGCGCCGCGCTCTGCGCCACCGTGATCCGCTACGGCGCGCGCGGCGCCGTGCGCGAGGTCGGCAAGGCGCTCGGCGTGCCCGAGGACGTCACCGGCGCGCTCGCCGGCCTCGTCTGGGGCATGTCGAGGGACGGCGTCGGCGACCGGGAGGTGGCGAGCCTCAACCTCAACCCCGACGACCGGCGCCTCCGCCTCACTCTGGACCTCGCGCGCCAGCTCATCGACACGCCGCGCCACCTCGGCCAGCACCCCGGCGGCTTCGTGCTGACGCTCGGCCGCCTCGACGAGCTCTGCCCGGTGATGCCGGCGACGATGGCCGACCGGCAGACCATCGAGTGGGACAAGGCCGACATCGAGACCCTGCGGTTCATGAAGGTGGACGTGCTCGGTCTCGGGATGCTGGGTTGCCTGCGCCGGGCCTTCGACCTGCTGGCCACCCACCGTCCCGGCGCCCCGACCGAACTCGCGGCGATTCCCGCCAAGGACGCCGCCACCTACGCGATGATCCGGCGCGCCGACACGGTCGGCACGTTCCAGATCGAGAGCCGGGCGCAGATGGCGATGCTGCCGCGGATGAAGCCGACGACGTTCTACGACCTCGTCATCCAGGTCGCGATCGTCCGCCCCGGCCCGATCCAGGGCGACATGGTCCATCCCTACCTGCGGCGGCGGGAGGGCCGCGAGCGGGTGACCTACCCGACGGAGACGCTGCGGCGGGTGCTGGAGAAGACGCTCGGCGTGCCGCTGTTCCAGGAGCAGGCGATGCAGGTCGCCATCGTGGCCGGCGGCTTCACCCCGGACGAGGCCGACCGGCTGCGTCGCGCGATGGCGACGTTCAAGTCCCCGGGCGGGGTGTCCCCGTTCCGGGACAAGCTGATCGCCGGCATGGTCGGCAACGGCTACGCCCAGGAGTTCGCCGAACGGACCTTCAAGCAGTTGGAAGGGTTCGGCTCCTACGGCTTCCCGGAGAGCCACGCCGCCTCGTTCGCGCTGATCGCCTACGCCTCGTCCTGGCTGAAGTGCCACCACCCGGACGTGTTCCTGTGCGCGATCCTGAACGCGCAGCCGATGGGCTTCTACGCATCGGCGCAGCTCGTGCGCGACGCTCAAGCACACGACGTCGAGGTCCGGCCGGTCGACGTCAACGCCTCGGCCTGGGACTGCACCCTGGAGCCGGCGGGCGGGCGCTGGCTCGCGGTGCGCGAGGGCCTGCGCATGGTCCGCGGCCTGCCCGAACAGGACGCCGCGCTTCTGGTCGCGGCGCGGCCCCCGGCCGGCTACGCCTCGGTCGAGGACGTGTGGCGGCGCGCCGGCGTCTCGGCGAGGGGCTTGCGCGCGCTGGCCGGGGCCGACGCCTTCCTGTCGCTCGGCCTCGACCGGCGCGCGGCGCTCTGGGCGATCCGCGGGCTCGCCGACCGGCCGCTGGACCTGTTCGAGGCCGCCGACGCGCGCGAGGGGCAACCGCGACCCGAGCGGATCGAACCGGCGGTAGACCTCGTGCCGATGGGCGCGGGGCGAGAGGTGGTGGAAGACTACCACGCCACCGGCCTGAGCCTGCGCGCGCACCCGCTCGCCTTCCTGCGCGGCGACCTCGCGGCCCAGGGCTACCGGCCGTGCCGGGTGCTCGACACAGCACCCACCGCGCGGGCGCTCGCGGTCGCGGGCTTGGTACTGATGCGCCAGAAGCCGGGCTCGGCCAAAGGCACCATGTTCATCACTCTGGAGGACGAGACGGGCATCGCCAACCTCATCGTCTGGCCTCCCGTGTTCGAACGCCACCGGCGCCTCATCCTGACGGCCGGGATGATGGGTGTGCGAGGCCGCGTCCAGCGTCAGGGTCTCGTCGTTCACGTCCTGGTGGACAGCCTCGTCGACTTGACGGCGATGCTGCGCCGGGTTGGCGACCGCGCGGACGGGGACACTGCGTTCCTGCCACCACAGGGTCGCGGCGACGAGGCGCGCAGCGGGGGACGGGACCAGCGTCAGCAGATTACATACGAGCGCGTAGCGCCGGGCGGCGACAAACCTGGAATCCGGGCCGTCGCGGCGGAGATCAGTGTGCCGACACGGAATTTCCGATGATGGCGCGTAACGGTAGTACGCTTCACTCGCCGCTGCTGCGTTTTAGGACTTTAATCTTGACATCGCTGACGTTTTCGGCCATGCTGACGGTGTCGGCTGGCAACGCGATGCGCTTCATCGGCGCCGGCCGACATCACCTGAGGAGACGCGCCATGCACGGGCGATCACGACCACAGCGGCTGAGACCGCCATCGCGCCGAGATCAGCGCGCCCTCCTCACCAACCACTCTGCACAAGGCCCCCGTCACGGGGGCCTTCTTCGTTTCAGGAGCACCTTATGAGCCGACGCACCCTCCCGGCGCTCGTCGCCGAAACACCTCTTCAGCCGCAGCCGCCCGCCTTCGTCGTGTTCGGGCGCGATGAGAGCGGCACGCCCCGTGCCGCCTGGTTCGGCGCCAGCGATGCCAAGGCGGCCACCGAAGCCGCC
>NZ_CAXTBY010000084.1:0-18133 GCF_964242245.1 uncultured Methylobacterium sp.
ACGGCAGCTGGGCGATAATCTGGACGCGCATAGGTTGTTGCTGCAAACATTGGTTAAGAGCGGCGTGCAAATCTCATCACTCGTGGAGTCGGAGGCGGCGGACGCCTCCCACGCTCCGACTGACGGAGCGCGCCATGTGTCCAGAGGCACCAAACGAGATCAATCGACTTGCTGCTCTGCGTGCGCTGGGTACGCGTGATTCCCAGAGCGAGGCTCGGTACCAAGCCCTCGCCGACGCTCTGCTGCAAATCGTCTGGGTCATGACGGCTCGGGACGGCGAAGCGATCTACGTCAATCGGCAATTTGCCACTTACTATGGGGCGATCGGGAGTTCGGCCGCCGCACGACTGGCGCGCAATCATCCGGGAGACACGCAACGGATGGATCGGGCGTGGCAGGCCGTGAAGGACGGTCGTCCGATCGAGATGGAGGCACGCCTGCTTCGCCACGACGGCGTGTACCGATGGCATAAGATGGTCATCATCCCGGTGCGCCGAGACGGCGAAATCGTCGAGTGGATCGGCACCGCCCTCGACATCGATGACATCTTCGCGGCACATGGGAAGCTCGAGGAGACCGCAGCACGTCTTCGTGTGAACGAAGAGCGGCTCGCCCTCGCCCTCGACAGCGGCAGCGACGGTCTATGGGATTGGACGATCGAGACCGGGGAGTCATGGTACTCGGATCGCTGGCAGACGATGCTGGGCTACGAGCCGGGCGAGCTCGAGGGGCATGTCCGGACCTGGGAACATCTCATCCACCCCGACGACAAGGCGCACGCGATGCGCCTCACGGCCGAGCATTTCGAGGATCGCAGCCCCGCCTACGAATGCGAGCATCGCCTGCGGCGCAAGGACGGCGGCTGGGGCTGGGTGCTGGCGCGCGGCAAGGTCGTTGCACGGGGTACGGACGGTCGTCCGTTACGCATCGTGGGCACGCACATCGACATCACGGCCCGTAAGCAGGCCGAGCAGCAGATCGCGCACATGGCGGTTCACGATGCGCTGACCGGCTTGCCCAACCGTCTCCTGTTCCGCGACCGGCTCAATCAGGAGATCGCCAGCGCCAAGCGGCACGGCGGGAGCTTCGCGGTGCTGGCCTGCGACCTCGATCGCTTCAAGGCCGTCAACGACATGCTCGGCCACCCGGCGGGCGACAAGCTCCTGCGCACGATCGCCGACCGGCTCAGATCAGTGATCCGGGATGTGGACACCGTGGCCCGGCTCGGGGGCGACGAGTTCGCGATCATCCTCAGTTGGCTCGACGGCCCGCAGCACGCAAGTCTCACGGCGCAACGGATCATCGAAGCCGTAGGGCGGCCCGTCGATCTCGACGCCGATACGGCCAATATCGGCGTCAGCATCGGCATTGCCCTCGGGACGGCGGCCTGTTCCGACGCCGACAGCCTGTTCAAGAACGCCGACATCGCCCTCTATCGCGCTAAGGCGGCCGGGCGGAACACCTTCAGCTTCTACGAGCCCGGCATGGACGCGGTCGTCGCCAGCCGCAGCCTGCTCGAACGCGATCTGCGCGAGGCGGTCCGGACCGGCGGCTTCGCGCTGCATTATCAGCCGATCCTGAACCTCGCGGGCGACGCGACCGGCGGCTTCGAGGCTCTGATGCGTTGGCACCATCCGCAGCGCGGCATGGTCTCACCGGCCGAGTTCATTCCGCTGGCGGAGGAGACCGGACTGATCGTGCCGCTCGGCACCTGGGCGCTGAAGGCAGCCTGTCGTGAAGCGACGGGCTGGCCGGGCGACCTGCACGTGGCCGTGAACGTGTCCGCCGTCCAGTTCCAGAAGCCGGGTCTCGAAGACAGCGTTGTCGGCGCGCTCGCTGCGTCCGGGCTCGCTCCGCACAGGTTGGAGCTCGAGATCACGGAGAGCGTGTTGATCGAGGACAGCGAGGCTGCCATCGCCTGCCTGCATCGATTGCGCGCGCTTGGGGTGAGGATATCCCTCGACGATTTCGGAACCGGCTACAGCAGCCTGAGCTATCTGCGGCGCTTTCCGTTCGACAAGATCAAGATCGACCGCTCCTTCGTGCGTGACATCTCCGATCCGGACACGGCGGCGATCGTGCGCGCGATCGTCAGCATCGGCGAGCGGCTTGGAACGGCGATCACGGCGGAAGGCGTCGAGACACAGGAGCAACTGGATCAGGTTCGGAGGGAAGGCTGCACGGAAGTGCAAGGCTTCCTCTACGGCAAACCCCTTCCCGCGGCCGACGCGCTGACCTTCGTCAAGGATCAGCACGGCCGTGCGGCTGCGTGATTCCTCCGAATCCAGGCCGTGACGTGACCGAGCATGTCTCGGCCTATGCTCGCAGCCCCTCTTCAGCTTGACGGCAAGCTGCAACAGAGTGAACGGCTTTGAGATCAGGTGCGTGCCCGGATCGGGAACACCGTTGTGCACGATGGCATTGCGCGTGTATCCGATACATCCGGCGAGGGGCGCCCGGATGGATGCGAGCTTTTCCTGTTATGTGTAGCTCAGCTCTTCGAGGCCGACGATCAGCTCAGGGCTGGTCGGATGCCATCCGAGCTGCGCCCGGGTCTGCCGCTTGATGCCGGCACGTTCGGGCTGATGAACGCGGCCAGCCATCCAAAATGACCTCCCGGCTGCTCGGTGCCGGACATCACGGAGCCGTGGTCAGCCTGGAGCATAGTGGGAAGGGTCCACTTCCTTGGGTCTTTCGGGCACCGAGAGCGTTGCGATTCTCGGGTTCGTACGTGCGATCACGCGGCCGCGGCGCACGACGTGCAGGCGCGGCGGGCGCAGACGCAGCGCTTCGATCGGGTCGCGCGCCTGAAGGACGACGAGATCGCCCCAGGCGCCCACATGCAGACCGTAGCCATCTAGCCCCATCACGACGGCTGCGTTCGTCGTGACCGCCTCGAAGCAGGCTCGCATCGCCTCCCGGCTCGTCATCTGCGCCACGTGAAGGCCCATATGGGCGACGTCGAGCATGTCGGCGCCGCTCAAGGAATACCACGGGTCCATGCAGCAATCCTGGCCGAAGGCGACGGTGAGGCCCGCCGCCATCAGCTCGGGCACGCGGGTGAGGCCGCGCCGCTTGGGATAGGTGTCGTGACGGCCCTGCAGGACGATGTTGATCAGCGGGTTGGCCACGACCTGCAACTGCGCCTCCGCCATCAGCGGCAGCAGCTTCGAGACGTAGTAGTTGTCCATCGAGTGCATGGAGGTCAGGTGCGAGCCCGCGACCCGGCCCTGGAGCCCGTGCCGCACCGTCTCGCTCGCCAGCGTCTCGACATGGCGGGACAGGGGGTCGTCGGTCTCGTCGCAGTGGATGTCGACCCGCAGGCCGCGCTCGGCGGCGATCCGGCAGAGACGCCTGAGAGACTCCGCCCCGTCCTCCATCGTGCGCTCGAAATGGGGGATTCCGCCGACCACCTCGACGCCCCGGTCGAGGGCCCGTTCCAGATTCTCCGCGGCCGAAGGGGAGCGGAGGTAGCCGTCCTGCGGGAAGGCGACGAGCTGAAGGTCGAGATAGGGCGCGACCTGCCGTTTCACCTCCAGGAGCGCCTCGACGGCCAGCAGCCGGTCGTCGCAGACATCGACGTGGCTGCGCACGGCAAGCAGACCCTGGGAAACGGCGAGGTCGCAATAGCGCAGCGCACGCGCGATCACCGCCTCCGGCGTCAGAAGCGGCTTCAACGCGCCCCAAAGGGCGATGCCCTCGATCAACGTGCCGGAGAGATTCATCCGCGGCAGCCCGAGCGAGAGCGTCGCGTCCATGTGGAAGTGGCAGTCGACGAAGGGCGGGCTCACCAAGTGCCCGGCGGCGTCGATCTCGTCTGCCGCCCGTGCCGGGATCGCGGCCTCGATGGCGACGATACGGCCGCCCTCGATCGCAATGTCGCGGCCGCTGCGGCCGTCCGGCAGGGTGGCGTTTCGGACGATGAGGTCGGGTTGCATGGGATCTAGCGTTCGCCGCGTCTGTAGGGCTGCATGAGCGCCTTCGGGGCGCGGGCGTTGCGCGCGCCGACCATGAGCGCTCCGATCGAGAGCAGGTAGGGCAGCATCAGGAAGACCTGCCCCGGGACGGCACTTCCGGAGGCCTGCTGCAGGCGCACCTGGAAGGCGTCGAAGGCGCCGAAGAGAACGGCGCCGACGAGCGCCTTGGCCGGGCGCCAGCCGGCGAAGACGGTGAGCGCGATGCAGATCCAGCCGCGCCCCGCCACCATCTCGAAGAAGAAGGCGTTGAAGGCCGAGAGCGTCAGGAAGGCGCCCCCGAGCGCCATCAGGGCGGAGCCCGCCACCACGGCGCCGATGCGCAGGCGGTGCACGTCGATGCCCTGCGCCTCGACCGCTGCCGGGTTCTCGCCGACGGCCCGTACCGCGAGGCCCAGCGGCGTGCGGGACAGGAACAGGCCGAGGCCCAGGATCACGGCCAGAGCCAGGAGCGTCAGGGCCGTCTGCCGGAACAGGATCGGGCCGATCACGGGGAGACCCGAGAGGATCGGAAGGTCGAGCGGCCTGAAGGGCTCGATCCGCGGCGGGCTCGACGCGCCCGGCAGGGCGAGGCGGTAGCCGAAATAGGCCGCGCTCGTGGCGAGCAGCGTCACGGCAAGCCCGCTGACGTGCTGCGACAATCCGAGCTTCACCGTCAGCCCGGCGAGCAGCAGCCCGAGCAGCGCGCCGGTCAGCACCGCGACCACGACGCCGCCCCAGAGGCCAGCGCCGAGATGCACCGCGAGCCAGCCGGTCATGGCGCCCGCGGTCATGATGCCCTCGATGCCGAGATTGAGCACGCCGGCGCGCTCGCACAGCACGGCGCCGGCCACCCCGTAGATCAGCGGCGTGGCGATCCTGAGCGCCGCGCCCCAGAACGAGACGGTGAGAAGGAGATCGAGGCTCGCCTGCATCCGGGTCACGCCTGCGCGAGCGGGCCGCGGGCCAGCCGCAGCCGGTAGCGGGTCAGCCCGCCCGCGACGAGGACGCTGATGAGCGACATCGCCACGATCAGGTTGGCGATGTAGCTCGACACGTTGACGGCCCGGCTCATCGAATCGGCGCCGACGAACACCGCGGCCACGAACACGGCCGCCGCCACGGTGCCGAGCGGCGAGAGCCCTGCGAGCATCGCCACGACGATCCCGGCATAGCCGTAGCCGGGGGACAGGTCGGCGGCGAGGAAACCCTTCACGCCCGCGACCTCCCCCGCCCCGGCCAGCCCCGCGAGCGCGCCCGACAACGCGCCGACGCCGAGCAGCGTCGGCCCGACCGGCAGGCCGGCGAAACGCGCGGCCGGCGGGGCATCGCCCACGGCACGGATCGCGAACCCCCAGACCGTGCGGGCGAGGACCCCGTGGAGAAGAAGGGCCGCGGCGAGCGCGACGAGGAGGCCCGCGTGCAGGCGTGTCTTCTCGATGAGCCTGGGCAGGGTCGCGGCCTCGACGAGCGGTTCGGATTGCGGCCAGCCGAGGCTCATCGGATCCTTCATCGGTCCCTCGATCATCATCTGGACGAGAAGCAGGACGACGAAGTTGAGGAGCAGCGTGGTCACGACCTCGTCGGCACCGAGCGCCACCCGGGCAAGCGCCGGGCCGAGCATCATGGC
Source organism: uncultured Methylobacterium sp. (assembly GCF_964242245.1). Classification (NCBI taxonomy): domain Bacteria; kingdom Pseudomonadati; phylum Pseudomonadota; class Alphaproteobacteria; order Hyphomicrobiales; family Methylobacteriaceae; genus Methylobacterium; species uncultured Methylobacterium sp. Next base: position 5,584 of record NZ_CAXTBY010000084.1, read on the forward strand.
GGCGCCCGCGAGCGCCCCCGCGCCGAGCACCAGCGGGATCAGCAGGGGCGCCGGGAGATCGATCGCACCGGCCCCGGCCGCGACGCTCGCCAGCGCGCCGACGTAGAGCTGTCCCTCGGCGCCGATGTTGTAGAGCCGCGCCCGGAACGCCACCGCGGCGGCAAGTCCGGTGAGGATCAGGGGCGTGGCCCGCGTCAGCACTTCCGAGAGGGCGAAGCGCGAGCCGAGCGCCCCCTCGGCCATGGCCGCGTAGGCCCGCGGCAGCGAGGCGCCGGCCAGGGCCAGCGGCACGGCGGCCAGCGCCAGAGCCGCGAGGGCGGCGGCGACCGGCACCGCCAGGGCGAGGCGCCGGGAGGGGACGGCGCGGGGCTCCAGGCGGATCATGCGGGCATCCTCTCGGGCGCGGCCTCTTCCTCCGGCTCGGCGGCCTGCCCCGCCATCATCAGCCCGAGCCGGGCGAGGTCGAGACCCTCCACCGGCAAGGCTTCGGAGAGCCGGGCGCGCGCCATCACGGCGATGCGGTCGGACAGCGCGAACAGCTCGTCGAGATCCTCCGAGATCAGGAGGACGGCTGCGCCCCGCGCCCTGGCCGCGAGCAGGCGGCGGTGGATCTCGGCGACCGCACCGACATCGAGCCCCCGCGTCGGCTGCGCGGCGACGACCAGGGCCGGCGCGCCGTCGAGGGCGCGTGCGAGGATCGCCTTCTGCATGTTGCCCCCCGAGAGCAGACGGATCGGGGCATCCGGGCCGGGGCAGCGGATGCCGTAGGCCGAGATCGCCTCCCGCGCCCGCTCGGACATGCGCGCGCGGCGCAGGAGGCCGAAGCGCTGGAAGCGCGTGCGGATGCCTTCGATCGCGATGTTCTCGGCAACGCTCATCGCGGCCACCGCCCCCTCATGATGACGATCCTCGGGGATGCGGCCGATGCCGGCCCGGATCGCGTGGCGCGGATCGAAGCAGGTCATGGGCCGGCCGAGGAACCGCACCGATCCGGCGCAGGGCCGCGCGAGACCGAACAGCAGTCGGGCGAGCGCCGCCTGCCCGTTGCCGGCGACGCCCGCGATGCCGACGATCTCGCCCGCCCGGAGGACGAGGTCCGCCCGGTCGAGCCGGTTGCGCAGGTCGGGCCCCGCCACCGCGACGCCCTCCAGCGCCAGCGCCTCGGGGCCCGGTTCCCGGGGCTCGCGGCGGATCACGGGCACGTCGCGCCCGATCATCAGGGCCGCGAGCTGCCTCCGGTCGGCGCCAACGGTCGGCCGCTCGGCCACCTTGCATCCGCCGCGCAGCACTGCGACCCGGTCGCTGCCGGCCACCACCTCTCCGAGCTTGTGCGAGATGAAGGCGACGGCCAGTCCCTGATCCGCCAGTGTCCGCAGCACCCGGAACAGCCCATCGCTCTCCGCCGGCGTCAGCACCGCGGTCGGTTCGTCGAGGATGAGGACGCGGGTGTTCCGGTAGAGCGCCTTGAGGATCTCGATGCGCTGGCGCTCGCCGACGGTGAGGGCGCCCACCGGCACGTCGAGGTCGACGAGGAGGCCTGAGCGATCCATCAACCCCTTGAGCTTGGTCCGCGCGGCGGCACGGTTCCGGCGCGGGCGCCAGAGCGGCTCCGTGCCGAGCATCACGTTGTCGAGGCCGGTGAGCGCGTCGGCCAGGGCGAAGTGCTGATGCACCATGCCGATCCCGGCGGCGAGCGCCGCCCGCGGCCGGCCCGGCGGCAGGGGCACGAGCCGGCCCGCCTCGTCCGCCACGCGCACGCTGCCCGCATCGGCCGTGTAGTGGCCGAACAGGATGTTCATCAGGGTGGTCTTGCCCGCCCCGTTCTCGCCGAGCATCGCCAGGATCTCGCACCGGCGCAGGTCGAGGTCGATGCCGTCATTGGCCAGCAGGCCGCCGAAGCGTTTGGTGATGCCGCGCAGCTCGAGGACGACGCGGCGGGGTTCGTTCCGCACCTCAAGCGGTCGATTTCGGCTCGGAGTCGTCGACGGCGACCTTGAAGGCGCCCGAGCGGATCTCCGCCTCCTTGGCCTTCACGAGATCGATGACCGCCTGCGGCACCAGCTTGGGATCGAGCGGCGCGAGCGAGCAGCCGCCGTTGAGCATGCTGCTCCAGGGGCCATAATCCTCCGCCGTGAAGCTGCCCTCGATCACCTTGGCGATGGCCCGGTCGAGGGTCGGCTCCATGTGCCAGAGCGCGGAGGCGATCACCGTGCCCGGGTACTGTCCGGCGGTGTCGATGACGTTACCGACAGCCTTCACGCCGCGCTCCTTCGCAGCGTCCGACACGCCGAAGCGTTCGGCGTAGAGCACGTCGGCCTTGCGCTCGATCATCGCGAAGGCGGTTTCCTTGGCCTTCGGCGGGTCGTACCAGGAATTGATGAACGAAATCAGAAACTTGACGTCAGGATTGACCGAGCGGGCACCCGCCATGAAGGCGTGCATGAGCCGGTTCACCTCGGGGATCGCGTAGCCGCCGACCATGCCGACGACGTTCGACTTGGTCTCCTTGCCCGCGACGATCCCGGTGAGGTAGGAGGCATCCTGGATGTAGTTGTCGAAGACGGAGAAGTTCGACGCCTGAGCCGGGAAGGAGGACCCCATCAGGAAGGCGGTGTTCTTGTAGTCCGCGGCGATCTTGCGAGCCGGCCGCTCCAGGCCGAAAGCCTCGGCGATGATGAAGTCCTTCTTGGCTTCCGCATATTCGCGGATGACACGTTCGGCGTCGGTGTTGGCGACATTCTCCGAATAGACGTAGGTGATGTCGCCGCGAGCGACCGCAGCCTTGAGGGCGATGTGCAGCCGGCTGATCCACTGCTGCTCGATCGGAACGGACGTGACGAGTGCGACGGCGACCGGCTTGGATTTCGCCGCCCAAGCTCTGCCGCCGAAGAGGACCGCCGCGGTCGTAGCCCCAGTCCCGATCAGAACCGCTCGACGGTGTGTATGCACGCGGTCCATGCCCATCTGTACCCCCTCGTATGCCGCTCCTAAGTTAACTCAGAAGCAAATTAAGACCTTGAAAAAGCATGTTGGCCTTGTGCCTACAAGACGAATCCTTGAGCAAGCTTGGCTGAAAAATCGGCGTCATTACTCATGCCCGTAGGAGCGTGTTGGATCAGGCGCCTCGCGTCGCCGAGGCTTGATGGATCATCCGCGCAGTCATCGCGCCGACCATGGCGGCGGCGACGCGGCTGTGCGCGGCGGCCTGCACGCAGGTCGGGCTGGGCGCGGGCAGCATCGGCCGGGCGGGGTCGCAGGGCCGGTTCCAGTCGGGCGTGGCACGCGACATCGCGCTGCTGGCGCGGGGCTCGGCGCTGCGGATGAGGATGGCGGCCGGGCGCGGTCTCGCCGGCCTGCAGGCGACGCGGCTGCGGCTGCTCGATCCGATGCGGCCCCTGCGGCAGGGGTCATGGTGGGAGCCATCCCGGTCGGTCTGATCCCTTACTCTCTGCGTTCGCTCGAAGGCAAAATGGAGAAGACTCGAACCGTGTTTGAGGGCTTTCAGGTGGGAGGGGTCGGCGTCTTCGATGCGGCTGACCCCGCGATACTGCGGGCATAGGCAAGCACCTTCCTACGGTCCGCATCGCTCGCTAGCTCGTGCCACAGTCTGAACATTTCCGCCGTCGCGTGCATATCCGCCGTTACAACTCCTTCCAGAGCCTTCTGAATCTGGGCCAGTAGCGTCCTCGTGCGGGCGCGCTCCATGTCTTGGCTTCTGCCGGACGATGTGCTCGACATTTGCGCTCATGCTCCCCATGATACAGCGTAGTCCGACTGGCTGTCGCACCCGCAAGCGATGTGTCTGCATATGAGCCCGTCCACCGCGGTCCGCTCGCACTCGTCCACGACTGCATTCGTGTTCACGGAACACCCTCTCATCGCACCGAGGTTAGTATGGTCGCAGCGGACAGCTTCGATGCCATGGCAGAATTGTGCCTCGTCACGCATGAAGCAGTGCAATGTCACGGCTCGCGCGAGATGAAATTACTGACGAACCTCTTGCTGCACGTTCTCGCCGAGGAAATTGTGCGGAGGACCGAGCACGACCCCAATTCAAATACCGACGACGAGGCGTGAGACCCAGTCATAACCGAAGGACTTTGCGTTATCTACTCACGCTCGCACCTTTGCACATCGACCGCTGTTGCGCACACTGGAATTAGGAATGTCGAAATTGGCGCAATGAATGATCGGCTGTTTACTGAGTTAATCGTGGAAATTTGGTAGGCGACTGTCGCTTCGTATCCCACCGTTCGGATAACCGACGGAGACGCCTCAACGAAGAAGCCTGACCGGAGGCATGCAGGGCTCGCCCGGATCGTTCGTTTTCGGATAAAAAATTTTGAATTACGCGCTCATTGAACTTATCAATCAGGCTATATCTATTTTAATGTTCACTTTCGCTGTAGAACCATTCCAATCAACGAAAGCCACAAGTCGGGGAGAGAAACTCATGTCGTTTGAGAAAACCATCGGGCGGCGCACGCTACTGCGGTCCGCTATCGCCGCCCCGGCCATCCTCACCCTTGGCCTTGGCGCGGCGCGCGCGGCCACCGTGCTGAAGCTGTCGCACCAGTTTCCAAGTGCAAACGGTGATCAGGGCGATTTCCGCGATCAAATGTGCCGCCGGTTCGCCAAGGAAGTCGCCGTCCGCACCGATGGTGCGCTGGAAATCCAAGTCTATCCAGGCTCCTCGTTGATGAAGACAAACTCGCAGTTCGGCGCGATGCGCAAGGGCGCGCTCGACATGAGCCTTTGGCCGCTCGCCTATGCCAGCGGCGAGGCGCCGGAAACGAGCATCGGCCTGATGCCCGCCCTCGTGGGCTCCTACGAGCAGGCCCTTGCTTGGAAGAGCGCGCCGGTGGGGCGGCGCCTTGTCGAACTGATGGCGGCCAAGGGCCTCATCTTTGTGAGTTGGGTCTGGCAATCCGGCAACGCGGCGAGTCGAAGCCGGCCCCTCTACCTGCCGGAGGATGCCAAGGGGCTCAAGGTGCGCGGCGGCTCGCGGGAGGTCGATCTGCTCATGAAGGCTGCGGGAGCCGCGACCCTCAACCTTCCCTCGAACGAGGTCTATGTGGCGATGCAGACGGGGGCCTGCGACGCGACGATCACCTCATCCACGAGCATGATCTCGTTCCATGTCGAGGAGCTTGCAAAGCATCTCACGTCGGGACGCGGTCGGTTCTACTGGTTCATGCTCGAACCGATCATGATGTCGAAAGCGATCTTCGACAAGTTGCCCAGCCAACAGCAGGAGGCGATCGTGAGTGTCGGTGCCGAGATGGAGCCGTTCGGCGAGCAGGGCGCTAAAGCGGACGACATCGCGATCGAGACGGTTTTCGCCAAGGCCGGAGCGACGGTGAAGCCCCTGGACGATGCTGGCTTGTCGAAGTGGCGCGATCTCGCCCGTGGAACCGTCTGGAAGGAATTCGCCGACCGCTCGTCGACCTGCGCGGAACTGCTCAAGCTCGGCGAGGCGATGATGTAGCGAAAGTCGCTGATGCTGCATAAGCTGGATCTGAAGATCCGAGCCGGTTCGCGCCGCCACCCATCAGGGTCATTATGCTATCTGCCGGGGCTGTCGTCGAACGCGAACCGTGACGGGGACGTGCGTGCGCGGGATCACAGAGTTCAGGAGGGACCACGCAGCCGTTTCCAGGTCGCGGTGGCGTGAGCGGCGAGTTCACCATCCTCACGGTAGGCTTTGGCCTCGAGAAAGGAGATGCCGCGCCCGTGCCGCAGGAACGCGGCTTCGCAGCGCACCCCGCCGGACCGGATCGCCGCGAGGTATTGGACCTTCATCTCGAGGGTCGCACCCGGACCGTCGACGTGGTTGAGGAGGTGACCCATCGAGATATCGAGTGCCGTCGCGATGATGCCGCCGTGCAAGGTCCCTTGCGGATTGGCCAGGGCGGGAAGTGCGGCGAAACGTACGATGCAGCGTTCGTCCTCGTAGCCGATCTCGAATCCGAGCAGCCGCGACAGGAAGAAAGATCCGAAGGCCTGACGCGGATCGTTGGCCGCTCGGGCCAGCATAGCGGCCGCCGAAGCGGCAAAATCCGAGCCTTCCGCCACCGTCACGTGTCCTCGTACGGCAACTGAGCCGCGGCAGGACCGAAGGTGCCGCCCGCGGCGAGTGCGTCGATCTCCGGCGGCGTCAGGTCGAGCCATTGTCCGAGAATCGCGGCCGTATGCTCGCCCAGCATCGGCGCCGGCGCCGCGACGGGCGGGTCGGCGTCGTCGAACCGAATGGCGCTTGCAAGATAGCGCACCGCACCCGCACGTGGATGCACGAATTGGCGGGAGACGCCCCGCGCGACGAGTTGAGGGGATTCGCAGGCTTCACCGACCGTGCGGATGGCACCGTAGGGCACCCCTGCCGCACGCAGGCAGGTAACCCAGTCAGCGCGCGTGCGTGCGGCGAAGATCGGTGCCAGGATCGCATTCAAGTCGTCCCGGCGGGCGGCCCGCGCCGCGGCTTGGGTGAACCGCGGGTCGGCGAGGAGATCGGGTCGACCGATTGCCGTGCAGAACGGCGACCAGAAGCGATCGTTGGCCACTCCGACGTTGAACCAACCGTCGGCCACCTTGAAGGTCTCGTAGGGTGAGATCGTCGGGTGGGCGTTGCCGCGCCGGGTGGGACTCGTGCCGGTCGCGAAGTACATCCCGGCATTGAAGGTCAGCAGCGACGCCATGGCGTCGAGCATCGAGACGTCGACGCGGCCGCCGGCCCCCGTGCGCGTTCGCTGATGCAGCGCAGCCAGGACCGCTTGGGCCGCGTAGAGACCGGTCACGAGATCGGCGATCGAGGTGCCGACCTTCGACGGCGGCCCTTCCGGGGTGCCGGTGATGTCCATGATGCCGGACTCGCCCTGCAGGATCAGGTCGTAGCCGGGCCGGGCCGCATCCGGGCCGGTCAGGCCGAACCCAGAGATCCCGCAGTAGACGAGCCCGGGGTTGTCACGCCGCAGGTCATCGCAATCGAGGCCCAGGCGCGCCATCGTGCCAGGGCGGAAATTCTCGATGACGACGTCGGCCCTGGTAGCGAGGCGGCGCACAAGGTCCTTACCGGCCTCGCTTTTCAGATCGATGGCGCAGCTGCGCTTGTTCCGGTTGACCGATAGGAAGTAAGCGCTCTCGCCCTCGATGAAGGGCGGCCCGTAGGTGCGGGCCTCGTCGCCCTTGCCCGGCTCCTCGATCTTGACGACGTCGGCGCCGAGGTCGCCGAGTTGCATCGTCGCGAAGGGCCCGGAGACGACGCGACACAGATCGAGGACGCGGATCCCATCGAGGGGGGCCGCGTCAGACCAGGACATTCGCCAGATCCTGCATCGTGCGTATGGACAGGTCGGGCTGGTGCGGCGTCTGGCCGAAAGGCCGCTGACGGCGGTCGATGAACGCCGTATGCATGCCTGCGGCCTTGGCGCCGATGCAGTCGAAGGCGTGGTTGGCCACGAAGAGCACCTCGTCCATCGCTACGCCGAGGATTTCGGCTGCCTTCGTGTAGGTGGCGACGTGCGGCTTGAAGGCGTTGGCTTCCGCTACCGAGATCACGCGATCGAACGGGATGCCGTGGTAACGCTTGGCCGTCTCCAGCATGTCGGGATCGCCGTTCGACAGCACGACGAGCTTGTAGCGAGTCCGTAGTTTCTCCAACGCCGCCGGGACCTCGGGAAAGCAGCGCAGTTTCTCGATCTCGGCGACGAGGGTCCTCACCTCTTCCGGGCTGTAGATGATGCCGCAGCGGTCCATCACGTAGGAGACCGCGCGCTGGCCGATCTCGCGGTAAGGCGTGTGCTCCCGGTGTAGGAGCGCATCGATCATCGAGTTTTCGAAATGCGTCCGCCGCCACCACGTGACGAAGGAGTTGGGATTGCCCGTCCAGCCTTTGGCCTCGAGAAACGGCGTCGCCACCGCGACAAGGCCGCCCTGCATGTCGACGACCGTCCCGTACTGGTCGAACATGCAGACTTTGATCTTGCGTCGCAGTTCATCGTGTCCGGACATCGAGGGCTCCCCAACACGCCAGGGCTCGCCCGGCAAGTCACGACGCGCGATCATCCATCCCGCCGGTCATCTGTAAAATGGATTCTTCGCCTTCCTGCATTCGCGCTATGAATGCCGAATTGCGGACAGAACGATGAACCTGAGAACGGTCGACCTCAACCTCCTCGTCGCGCTGGACGCTCTCCTCACCGAGCTGCATGTGACGCGTGCTGCCGATCGTGTAGGGTTGAGCCAGCCGGCCATGAGCAATGCGCTCTCCCGCCTGCGCCACCTTTTCAAGGACGAGTTGCTTGTGCGTACCGCCTCCGGCATGCAGGCGACCCCACGTGCGATCGAGTTGTCCGGTCCGACGAAACAGGTGCTGCGCCAGATCGAACGGGTCTTCGAGAGCGATACCGAGTTCGATCCGGCCGCAGCAATCCGCAACTTCAGTTTGCGGCTATCGGATTTGCTGAGCCTGCTGTTGCTGCCCACTCTCCTCGATCGGATCACGCGATGCGCACCGGGAATATCGCTCAACATCCTGCATCTTCCTCCGATCCGCACCATCGAGGCGCTGGAGAAGGACGAGATCGACTTGGCGCTGAGCACGGGTCTCAAGCATTCGAATTCGATCTGCGCCGAAATCGTGATGTCTGACAGGATGGTCTGCGTCATGCGCAGCGGCCATCCTCTAGCCCAAGAGCCACTCGACCTCGACGCATTTCTCGGGCAGCGCCATCTCAAGATCTCGATGTCGCCAACCGATATGCGCTTCGTTGACGACGTGCTCGCCGGCGATCAGTTGAAGCGCAACGTTTCGCTGAACGTCCCGCATTGGTTGACCGTCCCATCGATACTCGCGCGCACCGATCTCCTGTCGGTCATGCCGGGACGGCTGGCGTCCGCGATCGCTGGCGATGGGCTGGTCGCACGCGATCTGCCGTTCGCATCCGCGCCGTTCAACTGGGTGCTGTACTGGCATCGAAGACATGACGAGAACAGAGCAATCGGTTGGTTGCGGAAGCAAATACGTATCAGCTTCGATGCGAGCCGGCTGTAATAGATTTCGTCGAGCGGGTGATGAGTCGATGTCAAATCAAGTGCGCCCTAAGACTTCATGCATCTTGATCAGCATCGTATGCTGCGCCTGTCCCGCTTGAGGCTTGCCTGCTTCTCGATGGGGCCGCGGCCCCAGGGCTCGACGATGCGCACGCGGGTGCCGCTCGTCCCATTGGGCGAGGTGCCGCCACGTCCCTACGTCGCAGCGGATGCCCGACAGTTCGCTGTCGCCGACGACCGTGAGCGCATGGGTCCCGACGACGATACACTGGCCTGACTGATGCACAGGCGGCCGAGCCCAAAGCACGATGCGTCCGCATACGAGGAACTCCACATGCCGCCGCAGGGAACACGCGACGCATCCGTCCGCAGCGGCCGCGTCGCGATCGCCGGTCTCGGTACAGTCGGGCGTGCCGTCGCCCGCGCGCTTGACGATGGCGCCATCCCGGGCCTGACGCTCGCCGCCGTCGCCGTCCGCGATGCCGACAAGGCCCGCACCGAACTCGCCGCCCTCGTTCAGCCGCCAGAGGTCGTCACCGCGTTCGAGGCCCTGGAGCCGCGCGCCGACATCGTGCTGGAATGCGCGCCGTCCCGGTTTCTTCCGGCGATCGTGCGGCCGTTCGTGACGGCGGGCAAGACCGCCGTCGTGCTGAGTTGCGGGGCGCTCCTCGACAACGAGGATTTGGTGGCGACCGCCCGCGCGCATGGCGGACAGATCGTCGTCCCGACCGGCGCGCTGCTCGGCCTCGATGCGGTGACGGCCGCCGCGGAGGGTACGATCCACACCGTGCGCATGATCACGCGCAAGCCGGTGCGCGGCCTCGTGGGCGCGCCCTACCTCGTGGAGAACGGCATCGAGATCGCCGGCATCACCGAACCGATGCGCGTCTTCGCCGGCACCCCGCGCGAGGCGGCCCGCGGGTTTCCCGCCAACCTCAACGTCGCGGTCGCCCTGTCGCTCGCCGGCATCGGGCCGGACCGGACCGAGCTCGAGATCTGGGCTGACCCAACTCTCGACCGCAACACCCACCGCATCGAGGTCGACGCCGACTCGGCGCGCTTCGCGATGACGATCGAGAACGTGCCGACCGACGAGAACCCGCGCACGGGCCGCATCACGGCCCTGTCGGTGATCGCCTACCTGCGAAAGCTCGCCGCCCCGCTTCGCGTCGGATCCTGACGGCTCGTGTTCCTGGCGCCCGGCTTGCCCATGTGGTCGGCCGAGCAAGTCATGACCTGCGTTCGCACGCACCGCGCCGGAGTGCCCCGTGACAGCAGCGAGCCCCGAGATACCGGCCGAGATCGAGCGGGTGACGATGCGGCGCGTCACCGTCCGGCTCATGCCCCTCCTGATGCTGGGCTTCCTCGTCGCCTTCATCGACCGCGTGAACGTGGGCTTCGCAGCCTTCCAGATGAACGCGGACGCCGGGCTCTCGTCCTCGACCTTCGGCTTGGGGGCTGGCCTGTTCTTCGTCGCCTACGTCCTGTTCGAAGTGCCCTCGAACCTGATGCTGGAGCGGTTCGGTGCCCGGCTCTGGCTCGCCCGCATCATGGTCACCTGGGGGTTCGTCTCCGCGGCCATGGCGCTCGTCGTCGGACCCGTTTCGTTCTGTGCGGTGCGCTTCCTCCTCGGCGCGGCCGAAGCCGGCTTCTATCCCGGCGTGATCCTCTACCTCACCTACTGGTTCCCGCGGGCCTACCGCGCCCGCGTGATCGCCCTCTTCGCCGTGGCCGTCCCCCTCTCCAGCTTCGTCGGTTCGCCGATCTCGGCGAGCCTTCTCGGACTCGATGGCTGGCTGGGCCTGCGCGGGTGGCAGCTTATGTCGATCGTCGAGGCCGCACCGGCCGTGGTGCTGGGCCTTTTCACTCTGCGCTACTTGCCGGAGCGACCGGATCAGGCGTCCTGGCTCGACGGGGCGCAACGTCTCTGGCTCACCGAACGCTTGGCGGCCGAGCGCGCGGAGCGATCCGACGTGCGCACGTCGGTCTGGCGCGTGATCTCCGATCGCCGCGTGCTTGCCGCCGGTTTGATCTTCGCCGGCAGCATCGGCTCGAGCGCGTGCCTGTCGATCTGGCAGCCGCAGATCCTGAAGTCCTTCGGCCTCACGACGATGGAGACCGGACTGCTCAACTCGGTGCCGTTCGGGGTCGCGGCGTGCCTGATGGTGTTTTGGGCCCGGCGATCGGACCGCACCGGCGAGCGGGCCTGGCACGTGGCCGGGCCGCAGGCGCTGACCGCGCTCTGCCTCGTCGGGGCGCTGGCCGCGCAGACGTTCGTGCCGACGGTCGCCATCCTGTTCCTGGCGATCCTCGGGACCTACGCCGTCAAGGGCCCGTTCTGGGCCCTGGCCATCGAGCGGCTGGCACCGGGCATGTCCGCCGCCGGGATCGCCCAGATTAACGCGATCGGCAATCTCGGCGCCTTCGTCGGTACCTCCCTGCTTGGCGTGATCAAGGATGCGAGCGGCAGCTATGCGCTCGGCCTTCTCCCCCTCGCTCTGGTCACTGCGGTGGGCGCCGTCTTGGCGCTGGGCTTGGGCCGCATCCGATCCACGGCGATGGGGACCGTTCCGGCAGAGTAAGGACGGCCGACGGTCGATCCGGGTCAGCCGCGCCCGATGTTGGTGAAAAGCGGCAGGTCGGTCAGCATCCCGTCGAGGTCGGCGCGGTGGACGCGCCATGCCTGGAGGGGATGGCATGCGCCTCGAGCAATGGCTGCCGGTGGTCTGCTGCACGGCGGCACTGAGCGGGCCGGCGGCGGCCGCGGATGTCCGCGTGCTGGCGACGGGCGTCTACGAGTCGAGCCTGCGCGACCTCGTGGCGCCCTTCAAGCAGCAGACCGACCATAACCTTATCCTGACGGTCACAAATGCCGGCGGCGTCCTCGCCAAGCTTGCCGCCCATGAGGAAGCCGATGTGGTCATGACCTCGTCGGCAGGCATCGACACGCTCGCCGGGCGCGGCGATGTCAGCGCGCCGACCAAGGTCGAGGTCGCGCGCATGCGGATCGGTGCCGCCGTCAAGCCCAGCGCTGCCAAGCCTGATCTGACGAGCGAGACAGCCTTTCGCGCCGCGCTCCTGGGGGCGCCCGCCGTTGCCTATATCGATCCGAAGGGCGGCGGCACGTCGGGCGCCTTCTTCGAGACGATGTTGACGCGGCTCGGCATCGCCGATGCCGTGCACGCCAAAGCCGTGCTGTGCGCCACCGGCAGCGACGTCGCCGTTGCCGTCGCCTCCGGCAAAGCGACGATCGGCCTGACGCAGGCCAGCGAGCTCGTCGGAGCGCCCGGCGTGGCGTTCGCAGGCTTCCTGCCGGAGGACGACAACCTGACGACGCTCTACGCCGCAGCCATCACGACGAAGGCGCAGGCACCGCAAGCGGCGGCCGCGCTCATCGGCTTCGTGACGGGGCCGACGGGCACCGCGCGGCTGAAAAAGGCCGGCTGGGACGTCGGGCCGCGCTAGAGCCGTGCCCGATCGCGTTGCAATCGGGCACGGCTCT
>NZ_CAXTBY010000085.1:0-17839 GCF_964242245.1 uncultured Methylobacterium sp.
CCATCCCCTACTTCGCCGCCGCGATCTCGACCGAGCCGAACGCCGTGCGCCCGAAGCGTTCGGGGCGGTACATGTCCTCGATGGTGGCGCCGGGATGGACGTAGGTGCCCGGCGAGACCGCACGCACCGTGTAGGCCGCGGTGAAGAAGGCCGACTGCTCCGGGCTGCGGTCGTAGGCCGCCACGAACCGGTCGTCGCGGAACTCGGTGTGGGTCGGCTGCACGTCGCTTTTCGCAAACGCCAGCCCGGTCAGCCCGTCGGCATCGAGCAGCTTCGGGTTGTCGATCTCCAGGCCCGCGGGCAGGCGGTCGACGAGCAGCAGGCGGCTGGCGCTGGCCTTGGATTCCGTGACCTTCAGCACCACCACGAGCCGGTCGTTCTGGCGGATGCCGCGGGCGGGATCGACCGCTGCGCCGTCGAGGCGATGGTAGGTCCGCTCGATCGCGTAGCCGCGTGATTCCGCGGGCTCCGGCGCGACGGGATTGCCGGACACGCCCACCACCACCTGCACCGGCGCCCGGCCGGTGTTGGCGACGGCGATCGGATGCGCCTCCAGCGCGGCCGCCCTGTAGCTCCGGGCGAGGGCTCCGGTCTGCGGGGCGCCGTCGACGGTGAAGGACAGCGCCTCCGCTTCCCGGGTCAGCCCTTGGGCGGCGAGCACCATCCAGGCGTTCTCCTGCGTGCTGGTCGGGCGGCCGGAGACGCGCTCCTCGGTGAGCACCGCGGCGACGGGGGCGAGCGCCTCGCGGGTCAGCCCGGTCTCGGCGGCGAGCGCCAGCAACCCGGCGCCGTCGCGCAGGCGCGAGCCGTAATCGGCGCGGTAGCCCTGCCCGTCGCGCTCGGCCCGGAGGAGTCCGAGCGCCGAGTCCATCGCCTTCACCGCGCGGCCGCGGTCGCCGAGCAGCGCCAGCGCCGCCGCGATCTGGGCGCGGCCCAGGGGCGTCGCGAACTCCGCGAGCTTGGTGTCGGCGAGGTAGCGCAGATCCCCCATCACCGGGCGGCCGTTGCGGGCGAGCACGTAGGCCGCGTAGGCCAGATCCGTGCCGCCGTCGCGCACCTCCGTGGTGTTGGCCACCGCGTTGCGCAGGCGGTCGAGCGCCTGCCCGAACGCGACCTGCGGGACCGCAAAGCCGCGCTCGCGGGCGCGGGTCAGGAAGTCGGTGACGTAGGCCGCGAGCCAGAGGTCGTTGCCGCCTTGCGCCGACCACAGGCCGAAATCGCCGCTCGAATCCTGGCGCGACAGCACCCGCTCGATCGCCTCGCGCACGCGGGCGTCGACGGTGTCGTCCTGCGCCAGCTTGTCCAGCGCCGCGAGCTTGTTGACGTAGAGCAGCGGCATCGCCCGGCTGACGATCTGCTCGGAACAGCCGTAGGGGTAGCGGTCGAGCGCCAGCAGCAGCGCCGGCACGTCGATGCCCGGCAGGGCGGACGCCGCGACCGAGACCATGCCGGTGCCGGGCAGGATGTCGGCCAAGAGGTCGCCCGAGACCTGCAGGCTCGCGCCGGGCGCGAGCGTCCGCACCTCGCGCCGCACCAGCGCGCCCGTGCCCGGCGAGACGGTGAGCGCGAAGCTCTGGCCGACGCCGGCCGCCAGTCCCGGGCCGGTGAGGTTCAGGTCGAGGCGGGCGGTGCCCGGCCCGGCGGCGGTGATCGGCACCACGAGCTGCCCCTTTGCGCCGGCGTCGAGCCGCAGGGCCCGGTGGACGGCCTCGGCGCCCACCAGCACCGGGCCGGCGAGGTCGAGGTCGAGGGTGTAGTCGCCCGCCTGCCCCTCGACGTTGTCCAGCGCGAGGAAGATGCGCGAGCGGTCGCCGGCGTTGAGGAAGCGCGGCAGGGTGCCGGTGACGACCACGGGGTCGCGCACGATCACGTCGGCCTGCGCCTGCCCCACGCGGGTGCCGCTCCAGGCGGTGACCATGACGCGGGCGGTGCCGTTGAAGGCCGGCAGCGGGAAGGTGACGCTGGCCGTGCCGTCGGCCGCCACCGCGACCACGCCGGAATAGAGCGCGAGCGGCGCCTGGGTCGGCGGGGAGTCGGCGAGCTCGCCGCCCCCGCCGTCGCCGCCGGAGCGGATCGCGCCCGCCGTCCCCTGCATCCCGTCGATCAGGTATCCGTAGAGGTCGCGGATCTCGGGGCCGAGCGCCTTCTGGCCGAGGAAGTAGCCGACCGGATCCGGCGCCTCGTAGCGGGTGAGGTTGAGGATGCCGACATCGACCATCGCCACCGCGATCCGCGCTTCCTCGCCGGATTTCAGGCCGGCGAGCCGGATCGGCAGGGTGAGCTCCTGGCGCGGGCGGGTCTTCTCCGGGGCCTGGACCGAGACGGCGAGCGCCCGGGCGCCGCGGTCGACCGAGAACCACGCGAGCCCGAGCGCCCGCCCCGGCAGGCGCTTGGCCGCCTGATCCAGCGGGCGGTAGGCGGTGGCGACGAGGTAGGCGCCCGCGCCCCACTCGGCCTTGACCGGAATCTTGATCGTTGCCCCGCCCTCGGGCACGGCGACGTCGAGGATGTCGTGGACGCGGTCGCTCACCACGGCCAGCGTCGCGGTGCCCCTGAACTTCGGATCGATGCGTGCCTGCAGGGTGTCGCCGGCAGCGTAGGCCGCCTTGTCGAGGGTGAGCGCCAGCAGGTCGGGCACGTCGGCCGTCTCCGAGCCGCCCCAGCCGACGTTGAACGTCACGCTCGCCGCCGCATCCGGCCGGCCGGCGACGCTCGCTTCCAGCCGGTACTTGCCGAAGCCGACCGCCGCCGAAACCCTGCCCGGGGTGTCCGCCCTGAGGTCGACGGTCCCGTTCGCAACGCGCTGCACCGACTTGACCGGCTCGAACGACCAGCGCCCGTCCGCCCGGTACCACTGGTAGGTCTGCTCCAGCCGCGACAGGGTCCAGGCGACGTTCCCTTGCGCCAGCCGGGTCCCGTCGGGGGCGGCCATCGCCACGTCGAAGGTCGCGGTGCCGCCGACGGGGAGGTCGTCGGAGAACCCCTTGCGGATCGCCAGCACGGGGCCCTCGGGCAGGATCGGCAGGGTGAGGCTGCGCGACAGCGCCCGCCCGCCCGGCTCGCCCACCGCCAGCGTGATCTTGGCCTCGATCGGGCGCGGCGCCGGCAGCGCCTGCACCGGCACGGCGAGGGTGACGTTGCCCCGGGCGTCGGTGGTGGCGCGCGCCTCGATCTCCTGCGTCGAGGCCTCGACGGCCTCGTCGTCGAGGCCGACGGAGAAGCCGTCCAGCCCCTTGATGCCGCCGCCGGCCGCGGCCTGCACGGTGACGCTGCCCGAGACGTCGAGGCCGGAACCGGCTGCGCCGTAGAGGTAGCGCGCGGAGACCGCGATGCGGGCTGCCTCGCCCTTGCGCAGCGCCGCCTGCTCGGGCTTGAGGCTCACCTCCAGCCGCTCGGGGACGTAGTCCTCCACGAGGAACGAGGCCTCGCCGATGGCCGGTGCCTTCGGGTCGGTAAACGCCGCGACGCGCCACGTGCCGTGCATCGCGCCCGACAGCAGCGGCAGCGGCAAGGCGCGGCCGCCGAGGCCTTGGTCGGCCACCGACACCCGACGGTACTCGACACCGTCGGGGCGCTTGACCACGAGCGTCAGGGGCAGGCCGGGGACGGACTTGCCCTGGCCGTCGCGGAGCAGCGCGGTGATCTGCACGGTCTCGCCGGAGCGGTAGACCCCGCGCTCGGGAAAGACGTAGGCCTCGATCGATCCGGGATCGACCCGGCCCTTCACCCCGCGGTCGGTGAGGTCGAAGGCGGCGAGGTTGAGGTCGAGGAAGCCGTAATCGTCGCCGACCTGCGCCACCACGAGGCCCGGCGCGATGCCGCCCTCGCCGCGCGAAAATCCCGGATCGAAGGCGGCGTGGCCTCTCGCGTCGGTCTTCCGCGTCGCCAGCACCTCGTTGTTGCGGGCGATCAGGCGGATCTCGGCGTCCGGCATCGCCTGGGCACTGGCGAGCGAGCGCAGGAAGACGTGGACGCCGTCGCGGCCCTTGAAGGCGGTGAGCCCGAGGTCGGAGACCACGAACCACTGCGTCGCCTGGGCTTCGTAGCTATCCTCGCCCTCGGCCGTCGACGCGGTGCCGCTGGGCTGCGCCAGCATCACGTAGATGCCGGGCTCCAGCTTGCCCACCGCCTGGAGCACGGGGAAGGCGGTGACCGCCTCCTGGTTGACCTCGGCCTTGGCCGTGTCGAGGGTGCCCTTCCAGACGCGCACGCCCTTCTGGTCGGCGATGGTCTTCGCCGTCGCTCCGCTGAGCTGGCCGAGGAACTCCTCCGAGCGGAGCGACGGCAGCAGGCCGCGGTCGCCGATGCGTAGCACGTCCACGTCGAGCTTCGGCGCGTTGACCGAGACCAGCGGCACGCCGGCCTGTCCCGTGCGGGGCAGGACGTAGTTGCGGCCGGTGACGCGCACCTGGGGGGCGCGGTCGCGGACGTAGACCTCGTAATCGGCCGATTTCAGCAGGGTCTCGCCCACCGCGGACGGCAGGCCCTGACGCACGACGAAGGCGTAGCGGGCGCCGTGCTTCAGCCCATCGACGCAGACTTGGCTCCCCTCCGCGGTGACCGCGGCGTTGGTGGCGCCGGACACGGCCACGAACGGCGCGAAGTCGGTCTTCGGGGCGAGCGCCTCCGAGAAGGTGAAGCAGACCCGCGGCGCGGCCGCGTCCGAATCGACCTTGTAGTCGAGGATCCGGAACCCGTGCTCGGCGCGCGCCGACTCGTAGGTCTCGCGCACCGCGGCCACGTCGTTCAAGGCGAGGCTCGCCGCGTAGGCCTCAAGCGCCGGGCGCCACTCGGCCCGCCCCCCCTGGATTTCGGCGAGCAGCGCCAGGGCCTGCGCCGCCTCGGGCGCGGTCTTCGCGCGCTGGTAGCCCTGGTAGGCGGCGGCCGGCGCCCGGCCGCGCAGGCGCGCGCGCGCCTCGTAATCCTTGACGTCGTCGTCGCCCGCGACCGCCTCGGCGGCGCGCGCGTAGCCGAGCCAAGCCTGCACGTCGGCGGGGTCGGCCGCGACCGCGGCGGCAAAGAGCGGCAGCGCGTCGCGCGCCTTTTCCTCGGCCAGCAGCGCCTCGCCCGCCCGCCGGGCCTGGGCTGCCGGTCTCAGGGGTCCTCCCGCCTCGCCCTTCAAGGACGCTTCGAGCCGGACCGCGGCGCTCGCCAGCCCTTCGCGGACGAAGGTCTTCGCGAAGGGGACCGGGGCGGCCTTCGCGACCGTGCGCGCGGCCGGCATCTGCGCCGGGGCAGACAGCGGGGCTGCGCAGGCGAGGACGCCCGCGAGCAGCCCGGCAAGCCCGGTCCGGGGCCAGAACCTCGACGATCCCGCCATGACCCGCTCCGTCGTTCGAGCGCCGCCCCGAAGCCGGCCTCGGCAAGGGCCGGTGATTCGCGATTGTCCGGGCAGCGCGCCGGACCGTATCATTAACCGTATCACTTGCCGCACGCCGGGCAATGCGGATCGCGCCGATGCAGCCTCGTCCGAGATGAACTCTGGCGCTGGCCCGGAGGCTCTGGCACCTTCGCCGCATCTCACCCATCGGGAATCGGACCGCATGGCCCGTCGCGCGCGCATCGCCTGGGTCTTCGCAGCCTGCCTGCCGGCGGCGCAGGGGGCCGCCGCGCAGGTCCTCCCGCAGCGCCCGTCCGCGCAAGTCCCGGCATCCGATCCCGCCTTCGACGCGATGAAGGCCGGCTTCGAGGCGCTGGCCGAGTCCGAGCGCAAGGCGCTCCAGGACGCGCTGGTCTGGACCGGGGACTACAACAGCGTCGTCACCGGGGCTTTCGGCCGGCGGACCTTCGAGGCGCTGAACGCCTTCCGCGCCCGTGCCAACGCCACGGACGCCCTCGACGCGCGGACCCGCGCCGCCATCCTCGCCGCCGGCGAGGCCGCACGAAGGGCCGCGCGCTTCACGGTGAAGCCCGATCCCGGCAGCGGCGCCGTCCTCGGCGTGCCCGAGCGGCTGCTCACCAAGCGCGGCGCGCTGCCCGGCGGCACCCGGTGGCAGAGCGCGGACGGACGCTTCACCCTGGAGAGCCGGTCGTTTCCTGCCGGCGAGACCGACCTCGACGCCCTGTTCGCGCGCGCGACCGCGCCGCTCAACGACCGCAGGGTGACGTACAAGCTGAAGCGGCCGGACTTCGTCGTGGTGACGGCAGAGACCGGCGCGGGCCGGTCCTACACCCGCTACGCCGCGGGATCGGAGGGCATCCGCGGCTTCGCGATCGGCTACGACCGGGCGATGGCGGTCGACCTCGACCGCCTCGTGATCGCCATCGCCAACAGTTTTACGCCGTTTCCCGACGCCGGGGCGATCCCGGGGGAGGGGCAGAGGCCTGCCGCCACGCCCGCCGCGAACGCTGCCTCGAGTCCGGTCAAGCTCCCGCTCACGCCCGCAGCACCGCCCGGGCCGGCGCCGCGTCCCGTGGCCGTTCAGGCGGTCGGCACGGGCCTCGTCGTCGCCGCAGGGCGGGTCCTGACTTCGTCCGCCGTGCCGGAGGCCTGTCCCGCCCTGCGGGTCGGCACTGCGCCGGCGCGGCTCGTCCGAAGCGATCCGGCTCGCGGCCTCGCGCTCCTGGAAGCCGTTGGGCTGCCGCCCGCGCGCCTCCCCGCCGCCCGCACGAGCACCCCTGATCCGGACGAGGCCCTCGTGGTGGTCGCGGCGGACGGGAGCGGCGTGTCGGTGGCGCCGGGCTCCGGCAGCGGGGCGGCCGGCGTGGTCGCGCCGCTCCAACCCGGGGCCGGCGGCGCGCCGGTGCTTGACCGAACCGGCGCGCTCGCCGGGATCGTCGCTCGCTTCCCGGCCGCGCCCCGGCTCGTCGCCGGCGTGATGCCGCCGGCGCGCTTCGCCCTGGTTCCGGGCGCCGCCGTCGCCGCCTTCCTGGCGGAGAACGGCGTTTCCGCCTCCGGTCCGGTCGGCGGAGGCGGCAGCCTGGGCGCCGCCGCGGCCCGGGTCGACGGCAGCGTCCTTGGTCTCACCTGCGCGCGCTGAGCCGCGCGGAGGGTCACCCGGTGCGCCCTCAGAGGCGGCCGGTGACGAGCAGCACGATCAGGACGATGATGAGGATGCCGCCGAGCCCGAAGCCGGGGCCGCGGTAGGCGCCGCCGCCGAGGAAGCCGCCGCCGCCGAAGGCGCCGATGATCAGGAGGATGAGGAGGATGGTGACGAGGGACATCGCGTTCTCCGGAGGTGCGCACGGGGCGTGAGCTTGACCGGGCAAACGCTGCGGCAATCCGTTCCGTTCAAAACTTTCGCGCGTCCGCGCGACGAACGGTTTTGCCGCTTCAGGCGTGCCAGTCCGGCAGCGGATCGGACCGCGCTTCGAGCCAGTCCGGCGTGGGCAATCCGCGCGACCGCAGGAAGGCCGGATTGAACAGCTTCGAGGCGTAGCGGGCCGCCCCGTCGCACAGGATCGTCACCACCGTGTGCCCGGGACCGAGCACCTTGGCGAGCGCGATCGCGCCCGCGACGTTGATGCCGGACGAGCCGCCGAGCGACAGCCCCTCCGCGCGCATCAGGCCGAACACGATGTCGAGGGCCTGCGCGTCCGGGATGCGGAAGGCGTGGTCGGGCGTGAAGCCTTCGAGGTTGCGCGTGATCCGCCCCTGGCCGATGCCCTCGGTGATCGACGATCCCTCCGCCTTGAGGGCGCCGGTGGTGTAGTGCGCGTACAGCGCCGAGCCCTCTGGATCGGCGAGCGCGATCGCGACCCCGGGTTTGCGCACGCGCAGGGCCTGCGCGGTGCCGGCGAGCGTCCCCCCGGTGCCGGCCGCGCAGACGAAGCCGTCGACCTGCCCCTGCGTCTGCTCCCAGATCTCCGGCCCGGTATGCGCCTCGTGCGCGCGGCGGTTGGCGACGTTGTCGAACTGGTCGGCGAAGAACGCGCCGGCCGCTTCAGTCTCGGCCAGCGCACCGGCGAGGCGGCGTGCGACGTGGACGTAGTTGTTCGGATTCGAGAACGGCACCGCCGGCACCTCGACGAGGCGGGCGCCGGCAAGCCGCAGCGTCTGCTTCTTCTCCTCGGACTGGGTCTCGGGGATGACGATCAGGGTGCGGTAGCCGCGCACCGCGGCCACCAGCGCCAGCCCGATGCCGGTGTTGCCGGCCGTGCCCTCGACGATCGTGCCGCCCGGCCGGATCAGCCCGCGCGCCTCCGCGTCGCGCACGATCGAGAGCGCCGCCCGGTCCTTCACCGAGAGGCCGGGATTGAGGAACTCGGCCTTGCCGAGGATGGTGCAGCCGGTCTCCGCCGAGGCCCGGCGGAGCCTGATCAGCGGCGTACCGCCGATGGCCCCGAGGATGTCGGGGCGCATGTCGCCGATCGGAAGAACAGGAGCCGTCACCGGATCAATGTGCCCGACGGGTGTACCAGAGCAGGAATACCACGATGAGGAGGCCGGCGGCCGGCATCGCGAACAGCCCGTAGAAATTCAACGTGTTCATGGACGCAGCCTTCGAAGAAACCGACGCGCCGGAAGATGTAGGACGCCGCTCATGAACCAGCAAACGCCTGCGCTGAAGAGCACCGCCGATGCCGGGACGGACGACGGCGCGGAGCCGTAGAAGACACTGAACACCGGCGCCAATCCGCCGACCGCGAAGATCGAGATCGCGATTCCGTTCGCGTAGGTGGCAGAGCGCTTCGCGCGCTCGTTGGCGATCGGGACGCCCTGCCGATCCTCCGGTTCCAAGGCTGATGGAGGGCTTGGCTCGCTCATCGCGTGACGTGCCGTTCAATCCAGCGATCGTCGAGGCAAGGCCCTCACCCGAACACGTACCCGCCGTTGATCCGCAGGCCGACCTCGCGCCCGGTGGCGTAGCGGTCGCCGTCGAAATCCTCGACGATCAGCACGCTGCCGTCGGCCCGCGCCACCTCGATGCGCTGGCGCCCCTGGCTGCGGTAGGAGGAGCGAACGGTGCCGGTGAGGTGCGCCTCGGCGGGCTCGACGAACTGGAGCTGCCAGGGGCGGACGTAGAGCCTGACCGGGCCGATCGCGCCCCGGGGGGGGGCGACCGGCGTCGGCCGGCCGTCGACGCGCACCTGCCCGCCCTCGGCGATGGCGTCGAGGGCGATGGCGTCGCCGAGGAACCTGAGCACCGTGGCCGAGGCCGGCTGCTCCTGGACCTCGTCGGGGGTGCCGACCTGCTCCAGGCGCCCCCCGTTGAGCACGGCGACGCGGTCGGACAGTTCCAGCGCCTCGTCCTGGTCGTGGGTGACGAAGATCGTGGTCTGGCCGGTGCGGTCGTGGATCTCGCGCAGCCAGCGCCGCAGGTCTTTCCGGACTTGCGCGTCGAGCGCGCCGAACGGCTCGTCCAGCAGCAGCACGCGGGGCTCGACCGCGAGCGCGCGGGCGAGCGCGATGCGCTGGCGCTGCCCGCCGGAGAGCTGGGAGGGATAGCGGTCGGCGAACCCCGAGAGCTTGATCAGGTCGAGGAGGTCGCCGACGCGGCGGCGGATCTCGGACGCTGCCGGGCGCTCCCGGCGCTTCCGCGCGTTCAGCCCGTAGGCGATGTTGTCGGCCACGCTCATGTGCTTGAACAGGGCGTAGTGCTGGAACACGAAGCCGACCGCGCGCTGCTGCACCGGCAGGCCGGTGGCGTCGTCGCCCCCGAACAGGATGCGGCCGCGGTCGGGCGCGTCGAGGCCCGCGATGATGCGCAGCAGCGTGGTCTTGCCGGAGCCCGACGGGCCGAGGAGGCCGAGCAGCTCGCCCGCGCGCACGTCGAGGCTGAAATCGTGCAGGACGGCGGCCGTGTCGAAGGTCTTCGAGAGGGCCTCGACCCGGATCGCCGTGGAGCCCGCGCGGGGTTTGCCGGCCGGGCCTGCTCCCCGCGTGGGCGCCGCGCCGCCGGCCTCAGTGCCGTGCCCCCGCGGCGAGGTCTCCGGCGTAGCGCCATTCGAGGACGGACTTGATGGCCAGGGTGACGAGGGCGAGGCCGGCAAGGAGCGAGGCGACGGCGAAGGCGGCGACGAAATTGTACTCATTGTAGAGGATCTCCACGTGCAGCGGGAGGGTGGTGGTCAACCCCCGGATATGGCCCGACACCACCGCGACCGCCCCGAACTCCCCCATCGCGCGGGCGTTGCAGAGGAGAACGCTGTAGAGCAGGCCCCAGCGGATGTTGGGCAGCGTCACCGTGCGGAAGACGTGGAGGCCGGAGGCGCCGAGCGTCAGCGCGGCCTCCTCCTCCGCGTTGCCCTGCTCCTGCATCAGCGGGATGAGTTCGCGGGCAACGAAGGGGAAGGTGACGAACACGGTGGCCAGGACGATGCCGGGCAGGGCGAACAGGATCTGGATGCCGTGCGCCTGGAGCCATCCGCCGAACAGCCCCTGGCTCCCGAACAGCAGCACGTAGATCAGCCCCGAGACCACGGGCGAGACCGAGAACGGCAGGTCGATGAGCGTGATCAGCAGGCTCTTGCCGGGGAACTCGAACTTGGCCACCGCCCAGGCTGCCGCGACTCCGAAGACGAGGTTGAACGGCACACTGATCGCCGCCACCGTCAGCGTCAGCCGGATCGCGCTGCGGGCATCCGGCTCTCGGAAGGCGTCGAGGTAGGCCGCGATCCCGCGTGCGAAGGCCTGGACGAAGACCGTGATCAGCGGCAGCACCAGGAACAGCGCGAGGAACACGATCGCGGTCGCGATCAGAACCCGGCGGAGCCAGCGGCCCTCGTCGGTGGCGCTCGAAGGCGGCGCGGCCGCGGCGGTCAGGACGGTCGTAGACATGGCCGACTCAGACATAACCGAACCTCCGCCGGCTCCAGGCCTGGATCAGGTTGATGGCGAGAAGCGTCAGGAACGAGATGCCGAGCATGATCGTGGCGATGGCGGCAGCCCCCCCGTAATCGAACTCGGCGAGCTTGATGACGATCAGCAGCGGCGCGATCTCGGAGACGTAGGGGAGGTTTCCGGCGATGAAGATGATCGAGCCGTACTCGCCGACGCCGCGGGCGAACGCGAGCGCGAAGCCGGTGAGCACCGCCGGGATCAGCGGCGGCAGCACCACCCGCGCCAGGGTGGTCCGGCGCGTGGCGCCGAGCGTGGCCGACGCCTCCTCGACCTCCCGGTCGATCTCGGCGATCAGCGGCTGCACGGTCCGCACCGCGAAGGGCAGGCCGATGAACACCATGGCGATGAAGATGCCGACCGGCGTGTAGGCCGCCTGGATGCCGAGCTTGGCGAGCTGCGCCCCGACGAGGCCGTTCGGCGCGTAGAGGGATGCCAGCGCGATACCGGCCACCGCCGTCGGCAGGGCGAAGGGCAGGTCGACCACCGCGTCGACGAGCTTGCGGCCGGGAAAGCGGTAGCGGGTCAGCACCCAGGCGACGAGGAAGCCGAAGGTGGAGGCCGTCAGCGCGGCAAGTAGCGACACGCCGAAGCTGATCCGCAGCGCGCTGGCCACCCGCGGGTCGGTGGCGACCTCCCAGATCCCGGAGAGCCCGAGCCCGGAGGCCCTGGCGACCAGCGCCGCGAGCGGCAGCAGCACCACCAGCCCGAGGCAGGCGAGCGTGTAGCCGAAGGTGATCCCGAAGCCGGGGATCACGCTCGGGCGCCGGAAGGATCGCTTCGGGCGGTGGTGGGCAGGCATCGCTCTTCCTCGTTCAGTCCGTCAACGCCGCACGCTTCCCTCCCCCCTCTGCGGGGGAGGGGACCCTCGGCTCACGCGAGGGGCGGGAGAGGGGAGCGCCCTGTCCGGCATACGTCGCTTCCCTCTCCCGACTGAGCTCACGGGCCACCCTCTCCCGCGGAGGGAAGAGGGACGAGCGCGTCAACCGCGACGCCTCACCGCCCCGCGCGACTCAACCGGTCGAACAGCCCGCCGTTGTCGAAGTTCTTCTTCTGGATGTCGTCCCAGGTGCCCTGGAGATCCTCGATCCGGAACAGCTTGATCTCGGGCAGCAGGTCGAGGTCGGCCTTGGCCGCCGCCTCGCGCCTGAGCGGCCGGTAGTGGTGCTTGGCGAAGATGCCTTGCGCCGCGTCCGTGTAGAGGAAGGCGAGGTAGGCCTCGGCCTGCTTGCGCGTTCCCTTCCGGTCGACGTTGCCGTCGACGAGCGCCACCGGCGGCTCGGCGTGGATCGAGGTCGGCGGGACGACGATGTCGAACTTGTCGGCACCGAACTCGTCCAGCACGAGGAAGGCCTCGTTCTCCCAGGTCGGCAGCACGTCGCCGAGGCCCCGCTGGGCGAAGGTGACGGTGGAGCCGCGCGCGCCCGTGTCGAGCACCGGCACGTTCTTGTAGACCTGCCCGACGAAGGCTTCGGCACGGCCCGCGTCCTTGTCCTGGTTGTAGGCGTAGCCCCAGGCGGCGAGGAAGTTCCAGCGCCCGCCGGCGGAGGTCTTCGGATTGGGCGTGATGACCTTCACGTCGGGCTTCACGAGGTCGCCCCAGTCGCGCACGGCCTTCGGGTTGCCCTTGCGGACCAGGAACACGACGGTCGAGGTGTAGGGCAGCGACGCGTTGGCGAGCCGGCCCTGCCAGTTCGTGGGGATCTTGCCGGTGAGCCGCGCGATCGCGTCGATGTCGGAGGGGATGCCGAGCGTCACCACGTCGGCGTCGACGCCGTCGATCACCGTGCGGGCCTGCGCCCCGGAGCCGCCGTGCGAGGCGCGGACCGTGACGGTCTCGCCGGTCTTCGCCCGCCAGTCCTCGGCGAAGGCGGCGTTGATGTCGCGGTAGAGTTCCCGCGTCGGGTCGTAGGACACGTTCAGCAGCGCCGTCTGCGCGCGGGCAGCGGGCGCTGCGGCGGCCAGCAGCGCCGGGACGAGGCAGGCGGCGAGCCATAGCTGCGCGAGACGGCCGACCTGCGGCGCGCGCAGGCTTCTCCGCGTCACTACGCCTTGCTGGCTTATCAAGTCTTGCTGGCTCACGTCGATCCTCCGGACATCACCGCGGGTCGAGGCTCGTGGCCGGGCTTCGACGATCCACGATCGCTGCCGGTTTCGTTCTTTTTATCGAACCTTGTCAACCGCGAAGCGGCGCGGAGACTGGGACGATCGCGGGGCCATGTCTCCGCAAATCGCTTGATTCAGTGGGTTCCTTCC
This sequence comes from uncultured Methylobacterium sp., assembly GCF_964242245.1. Classification (NCBI taxonomy): domain Bacteria; kingdom Pseudomonadati; phylum Pseudomonadota; class Alphaproteobacteria; order Hyphomicrobiales; family Methylobacteriaceae; genus Methylobacterium; species uncultured Methylobacterium sp. Next base: position 13,037 of record NZ_CAXTBY010000085.1, read on the forward strand.
CCGATGCAGCGCTGAGGGGAAACGCCGCTCTCGCGATGGGTTTGTTCTTTAGAAAGAACACCCTCCGCAGCGTTCGGACGCAAGTCGTGCTCGGTTCGGCGGAGCAGGCCGCGCGAACCCTTAAGAGGCACGCCGAAACGGCCGCGACCCTACTGCGGCGCGGGCAGGGCGCGGCGGTGCAAGGGGCCTTCTAGCTGTCGAGGTATCCGGCCTGGACCAGCGCCTCCGCGACGGCCTCGAAGCAGGGATCGCCGGGTGCGAGGAAGCCGCGGGCGGGATGCGCCGGCATCGTATCGACCTCCGCGAAGACCGAGGGGGGTTGCGAGGAGGCTTGCGAGGGGACTTGGAAGCCCGGTGGGACTTGCGGCTCCGCGTGCGCAGTCCTGATGCCGAGGAGGCTGGAGGCCGCCGCGAGCGCGCCGCCGATCGATCCCATCATGCCACCGCTCCTGGTCCGAGGCGGCGCGTCGGGCGTGCCGCAGCCGCGTCAACGATGCTGAACGGAATGGTCGCGGAACACAAGGGCGCGCGTGGAACGGGTGCCGCCCGCGGCGGTGCAGCGGTGGGGACCACGCCCGAGGCGCGCGGTCGGCGTGATGGCGGGCGGCACGTCAGGTCCCGCGATCAGGTTCCGAGGTCACGTCTTGGGGCGGTCGAGCTGGGCGATGAGGGATTCGAGGCGCTGGCTCACGGGCGCCGACAGGCTGTCGGCGTAGAGGGTGCGCAGGTTCCGGCCGAGGTGACGCCGCACGCTGGCGTTCAGGGGCGGACTCGCGGGCTTCGCCTCGTCCGGCCGGTCCGCCTGCGGCTTCGACATGACCACGGACTCCTCAGCTCTATCCTGCAAGCCCTCTGAGACCTGCAAGTCCGGAGGATGGCAAAGGTAGGTTAAGAGTTCCTCACAAAAAACGACCGACGCACCCTCATCGTCCCACCGAACAGTGGCGGTTGAACGGGCGCTCCGTGAGGCACGCAAGGCCGCGCCGCCGCCGCTCGCGGCGCTCCGACCGTGCGGCCCGCTCCTGACCGGAACCGGTGCGCGCAAGGGGGCGTTACCGCCAACTCACCCGACAGCCCAAGGGTTTCCCGTGCTCCTGTCCCGCCTCCTCGCCGCCGCGCTCGCCTGCGCGATCCTCAGTGCGCCGGGCCAAGCCCAGACTCCGCCCGGCGAGATCAAGGGCATGGATGCGATGGGCGACAAGGGCCGCAGCGCCAACGACGGCTGGAGCCAGGCGCCGGTGCCGCGCGAGCAATCGGCCGGCAAGGACACGCCCGATCCGGGCGGGCGCTCGACGCAGGAGAACCGCGAGCGCAAGGTTCCCGACGCGCCGACCACGGCCTCGACCGGCAGCGAGCCCTACGCACCGCTGGACCACCGCACCCCTGGCCCGTCCGGAATGAGCCCGGCCCTCCCCGCGAAGTAGAACTTTCTTGCTGCTACCGGGCGATCCGGCCGACCAATCGCGGACTCGGCCCGGTGCTGGAACAATCCCGTGTGTCACGGAACCGCACTTGCCACCATCGGCCAATCCTGGAATGCATTGGAATTAGTCCAGCTCTGATCGGGGAACTCGGATGACGATTCAGGTCTCACGACGCGGCCTCCTGAAGGGGGCCGGCGCCAGCCTCGCGGGAGGGTCCCTCGGTGCGCTGGGCTTCGGCGGCCTTGAGCCGGCGATGGCGGCGGCGGTGCGCCCGTTCAAGCTCGCGCAGATGCGCGAGACCCGCAACACCTGCCCGTACTGCTCGGTGGCCTGCGGCGTCATCCTCTACAGCCTCGGCGACAAGTCGAAGAACGCCCGCTCGGCGGTGATGCACGTCGAGGGCGACCCCGACCACCCGGTCAACCGCGGCACCCTGTGCCCGAAGGGCTCGGCGCTGCTCGACTTCATCCAGGCCGAGACCCGGACCAAGTACCCGCTCCACCGCGAGGCCGGGTCCAAGGCTTTCAAGCGCGTCTCCTGGGACTTTGCCCTCGACCGGATCTCGCGGCTCCTGAAGGAGGACCGCGACCGGAACTTCATCGCCAGGAACGGCGACCTCGCGGTCAACCGCTGGACGACGATGGGCTTCCTCGGCGGCTCGGCCACCACCAACGAGACCGCATGGATGACCTACAAGGTCGTCCGAAGCACGGGGGCCCTGGTCTTCGACAATCAGGCCAGGGTTTGACACGGCCCATCGGTCGCCAGTCTGGCGCCCTCCTTCGGCCGCGGTGCGATGACCAACCTCTGGATGGACATCAAGCACGCGGACGTCATCACCGTCATGGGCGGCAACGCCGCCGAGGCGCACCCGTGCGGCTTCAAGTGGGTGGTCGAGGCCAAGGCGCATAACAACGCCAAGCTCATCGTCGTTGATCCGCGTTTCACCCGGACCGCGTCGGTCGCCGACCTGTACTGCCCGATCCGCCAGGGCACCGACATCGCGTTCCTGTCGGGGGTGATCAAGTACCTGCTCGATAACGACAAGCTGCAGCACCGCTACGTCTCGGCCTATTCCAACGCCGGCTACGTCGTGCGCGAGGGCTACGACTTCCAGGAAGGCCTGTTCTCAGGGTACAATCCCGAGATCCGCGACTACGACAAGACCACCTGGGACTACGAGATCGGGCCGGACGGGTACGCGGTCGTCGACGAGACGCTGCAGCATCCCCGCTGCGTCATGCAGCTCCTGAAGAAGCACGTTGCGGCCTACACGCCTGAGATGGTCTCTCGCATCTGCGGCTCGCCGCAGGAGACGTTCCTCAAGGTCTGCGAGCTGATCGCCTCCACGTCGAGCCCGGAGCGGGTGATGACCTCGCTCTACGCGCTCGGCTGGACGCATCACTCAAAGGGCTCGCAGAACATCCGCGCGATGTGCATCGTGCAGACGCTGCTCGGCAACATCGGCATGCTCGGCGGCGGCATGAACGCGCTGCGCGGCCACTCCAACATCCAGGGGCTGACCGATGTCGGCCTTATGAGCAACCTCATCCCCGGCTACCTGAACATCCCCATCGAGAAGGAGCCGACCTACCAGTCCTACGCCGAGAAGCGGCAATTCAAGCCGCTGCGTCCCGGCCAGACGAGCTACTGGCAGAATTACAACAAGTTCTTCGTCTCGTTCCAGAAGGCGATGTGGGGCGAGAAGGCGACGAAGGACAACGACTGGGCCTACGACTACCTGCCCAAGCTCGACGTGCCGACCTACGACGTCATCCGCGGGTTCGAGCTTGCCAAGCAGGGCAAGATGACGGGCTACATCATCCAGGGCTTCAACCCGCTGATGTCGTTCCCCAATCGCGCCAAGATGACGGAGGCCTTCTCGAAGCTGAAGTTCATCGTCGTCATGGACCCGCTCAAGACCGAGACGGCGCGGTTCTGGGAGAACCACGGCGAGTACAACGACGTCGACACGGCGGCGATCCAGACCGAGGTGTTCGAGTTGCCGACCACCTTGTTCGCCGAGGAAGAGGGCTCGCTGTCGAACTCCAGCCGCTGGCTGCAGTGGCACTGGCAGGCGCAGGACGCGCCGGGCGAGTGCCGCTCGGACATCGACATCATGGCGGGCATCCACCTGCGCCTGAAGGCGATGTACCAGCGGGAAGGAGGGGCCTTCCCCGACCCGATCGTCAACCTGACCTGGAACTACGCCACCCTCGACGCGCCGACTCCGATAGAGCTCGCGCGCGAGCTGAACGGCTACACGCTCGCGCCGATCGCCGACCTCAACGGGTCAACGATCGCGGCCGGCAAGCAGGTCGACGGCTTCGCCCAGCTCAAGGACGACGGCTCCACCGCCTGCGCCTGCTGGGTCTACTCGGGCTGCTACACCGAGAAGGGCAACATCATGGCCCGCCGGGACAACACCGATCCCGGGGACCGCGGCATCGCGCCGAACTGGACCTTCGCGTGGCCGGCCAACCGGCGGGTGCTCTACAACCGTGCCTCGTGCGACCCCGAGGGTAAGCCGTGGTCGGAGAAGAAGAAGCTCATCGAGTGGAACGGCAAGCAGTGGGTCGGCTTCGACGTGCCGGATTACGGCGCGACGGTCGCCCCCGAGAAAGGCGTCGGGCCGTTCATCCTGAACCAGGAGGGCGTCGCCCGCCTGTGGACCCGCGGCCTGATGCGCGACGGGCCGTTCCCGACGCACTACGAGCCGTTCGAGTCGCCGATGGCCAACATCCCGTTCCCGAAGGTGAAGGGCAACCCGGCCTCGCGCATCTTCAAGGGGGATCTGGCCGACCTCGGCACCTCGGACGAGTTCCCGTACGCGGCCACCAGCTACCGGCTGACCGAGCACTTCCACGGCTGGACCAAGCACGCCCGGATCAACGCGATCCTCCAGCCGGAGGCGTTCGTCGAGATCTCGGAGCAGTTGGCCGCCGAGAAGGGCATCGCGAAGGGCGGCTGGGTCCGGGTCTGGTCCAAGCGCGGCTCGCTCAAGGCCAAGGCCGTGGTGACCAAGCGCATCAAGCCGCTGATGTGCGACGGTAAGGCCGTCCACGTGGTCGGCATCCCGCAGCACTGGGGCTTCATGGGCCAAGCGAAGAAGGGATGGCACCCGAACTCGCTCACCCCGGTGGTCGGCGATGCCAACACCGAGACGCCCGAGTTCAAGGCGTGGCTCGTTAACATCGAGGCGACGACGCCTCCGTCAGACGCCGTCGCGTAGGGGGAGCCAGAGAGCCATGGCCGATTACAGCTCCCTCGACATCCGGCAGCGCTCCGCCTCCACGGAGCAGCCGCCGGACATCCGCTCGCACATGGAGGTCGCCAAGCTCATCGACGTGTCGAAGTGCATCGGCTGCAAGGCCTGCCA
>NZ_CAXTBY010000086.1:0-17732 GCF_964242245.1 uncultured Methylobacterium sp.
CCGGATGCGCGCAATCGTGTCCACGCCCTTCATCCCCCTGCACCACCCGTCCGGCTGTCCCGGCGGGCAGTCTGAAAGAGCGAGGTTCAGGGGTTCAGAAATGGGACGCCGATTGGAGTGGGCCCCTTGGGGTGGACGGATTGGGCGGGGCTGATTGACCGGCTGGCCGGGTCTTCGGAGGATGAAGACCATGGCACGACACCGTTCCCACAGCGTCGCGTTCAAGCGTCAGGTCGCGCAGGAGTACCTGTCCGGCGAGACGCTGCACGGCCTGCCCAAGCGCCACGATCTCTCGCGCAACCTCGTGCGGGTCTGGGTGCAGAAGTACGAGACCGGCGCGTTCGACGACGACGCCGCTGCCGCCGATACGATCCAAGCCTACGCGGCGCGCATCGCCGCGCTCGAACGGCTCGTCGGCCGGCAGGCGCTTGAGCTTGAGTTTCTAGAGGGGGCTCTGCGCCAGGGGCCACCGCCGAGAAGCGGGCCTACGTCCGCGATCGTCGGCCCGGCAGCCTCTCCGTCGCTGCGGGATGCCGGCTGATGGGTCTGGCGCGCTCCACCTACTACGACGCTCCGACGCGGTCTGCCGACGACACCGCCCTCGTCGAGGCCATGGCGGCGATCTGCGACGCGTTCGAAGCCTACGGCTGGCGCCGCGTCCAGGCGGCCCTGCGCCAGCAGGGATGGCGGGTGAACCACAAGAAGGTCCGCCGCCTCATGCGCGCGCATGACCTGCAGCCGCGTGTTCGGCGCCGCTACGTCACGACCACCGACAGCGATCACGACAGCCCGATCTTCCCGAACCTGGCCCGGGACATCGTGCCGAATGAACCCGACCAGCTCTGGGTCGCGGATCTGACCTACGTCGCGGGGACGGGCGGCTTCGTCTACGTCGCGATCATTCTGGATGCCTGGTCGCGGCGCGTGGTCGGCTACGCGCTCGGCCGGTCGATCGACGCCCGCCTGACCATCGCGGCTCTGCGCGCGGCGATCGAGCGGCGTCGGCCGGCGCCGGGACTGACCCACCACACGGACCGCGGCAGTCAATACGCTGCCGAGGCGTATCGGAAGGTGCTGGCTGAGCACGGGATCGTCGGTTCGATGGGCCGGCGCGGCAACCCTTACGACAACGCCAGGGCAGAGAGCTTCATGAAGACGCTCAAGGTCGAGGGGGTGTACCCGATGGCGTTCGAGACCTTCGCCGATGTGGCGGCCGAGCTGCCGCGCTTCATCGATGAGGTCTATAAGGTCCGCCGCCTGCACTCCGCACTCGGGTACCTGAGCCCCGTGCAGTTCGAGGAGCAACACGCCCGGCCGACGGTCAAAACTGCCGCCTGATCCTGCCCACCATCAGGGGCCCACTCCATCCATCCGTGGCCTTTGACCCGGAACGTCGCGCGGGCGGGACGCGGGCGCGCGGCGGAAGCGTCCCAGAGCTCTTGCAACCCGTTCTCGTCGAGCACGCGGAACGCGATGACCCTACGGAACTCGAAGCGGGCGACGCGCCCCCCCGGGCATCTGCGAATGAGGCCCGCAAGATGCCACGGAAGAATCGCGTCGCGCTCTCCGGAAGAATAAACTCCTCATGGGCGTCGGGTAGAAAGTAGAGGGCCGCATATCGAAGGCGGTCTCGACGAGGTTCAGGCTATCGTCCTGGACTTCGGTTGGCCAGGATGCGAACTGGACGCTGGAGATGCCAGAATTGTTCAGGCGTCCGTTCACATTCATCGAGTCTCCTTCACTTAGCCAAGTACATTTCCGCTCGCATCGTGTCGCAGATTCCCGTTACGGCAGGTTGATGACAGATGTCGTCACATCCCGCCGTTGTCCCCAGGCTCCGACGTTCGCACCGGAGTGAACGGACCGCCGGACAGCGCCTCGACGCGAAGGGTCGCGCCCGGAAACCAGTAGTTGCAGCAGACGGCCTGCACCTTCGGGTTCCGGTGGTGCCAGAAGAGGACCAGCCGGACACCGTTGGGATAGGCGTCCAGCCCGTGGATCTCGGCGTCGCCGGTCTCGATTACGAAGGTTCTGATCTTCTCGCCGTTCCGGACGGTGCATTGCGCCCCGACGATGACGATGCGTGCAGGTGGCATCGTCTCGGTCCAGGAAAAGGAAAATGCCTCGACCTCGATGACGAGATCTGTCTCTCGGACGAGAAACCTGCTGACCGAGGCGTCGTGGAACATCGAGTCCCATCCGTGCGGGAATGCCCCTTCTCGGCTCTATCTCGGCGACCGATCCAGTGATGGACGGGACGAAAGCTGCGCCGCTCGTCGATCTTGATACATCCGGTTCGACACGTCGCGGAGCGGCGGATGGCGCGCTCTCAAAAGGCCAAGCTATGATCAGGCGCTACCGCATCTTCGCCGACTACCATCAGTTCTACCTATGGGACCACGAGGCCAGCCCGCTCGCGCCAACCGACTATACGGAAGAGGATACGGTCCGCCGGATCAAGACGGGTCCGTCCGTGGTGGTGATCCAGCCCGAGCGCAACATGGACGTTCCGGTCGAGATCGAGGTCGTCGACAGGCCGCCGGACCTCGACCTCTCCGCATGGGACCACGTGGCCGAGGCCAGCCTCGACCTGCCGTCCGGCCGGCTGGAGATCCACGAATGCACCGGGGGCTCGGTCGACGTCCTGTCTGTACCGGCGGGTACGTACCGGGTCAGGGCCTACCATGGCAGGCTTGGTACCCTCAGTGAGGATCGCCTCGACGGGGACGACCATTACCGCATCGTCCTGTGGCCCGCCCCTTTCGCGGAGGTCGCTGTGCTCAAGCAGTACGGTGATCCGCGCATCGCGCCGTGAACGGCATCCTCTCTACCCGGCCGAAGCCGCCCGGTGGCCTGGGTTCGTGTCTACCGCTGTGGGTCACCGAACAGCGCGACGAGACGGTCTTGAACGTCAGCCGGCTCGTTGACCCAGTAGGCGAAGCGCAGAACCTCGCTCCACCGCGCACGACGCTCCCGGTTGCTCGTGACATGGTCCAGGAGTTCGTGGCCGATCATGTCCTCGACCGGCCCCGCCGACAAGCCGGCGATGACACCCCCGGGCACGTCGTCGCCGTCGAGGATCGCCTCGACAAGCCCGATCTTCGCACCCGTGTCACGGCTGTCGTAGAACACGTCGTGCGCCCAGGCGTGCCGGTGCCGGTCGTTCGCCTCGGCCTCACAGTGAGCGACGTACCCGAGCCGGAAGTCCGCCGCCGTCGCAGCGACGAGAGGGGATACCGTCGGCGTCCAGGCGCCATCGACGAGCAGCGCGACCGGTCGCGGCCTGTTCTCCGCCGCGAGCCATGGGGTGTCCCAGTCGTAGAGGACGCAGTGCCCAGCGACGACGGGGGCCTCACGCACGGCCCCGCACTGGGCGAAGCGCGCCCGAGTGGCGGCGGGGGAGCGGACCGGTTCGGTCGTGGCGTGCACGCCGATCTCGCGCGACCGCGGCGGCTTGGCGTTCGCTAGCCCCGTCGCGTACGGGATGTGTGGGTACTCGGAGACGACGTCGGGCACGAAGCTCGCGTCGATCCGGAGCGACAGGACCGAGTAGCCCCTGCTGTTTCCCGCCTCGGGCACGAGGAAGGTGTCGACGCGGTGCTCCCCCCGCTCTTCGCCGCCGAGGTGGATCGGGTCGTTGCCGGGGAAATAGCCGAGCAGGCATTGCCGCGCCGCGTGCATATCCCGCCCCCATCGCCCCAGCATCGTACACCGAGGCTGGTTCCTCGCGTCTCCGGGGTACCGCAGATGGGAACTGCGAACCCGATCACGGGTCCCGATCCGACCGTTCCGGGTAGGGGTTTTTCGAGGCGCCCACCATCGGGGGGATTGCCATGAGGCCGTGATGGAGTTCACGCTCATCTTCCGCAGGGCAGTCGCGGTGCGGGTCGCCCGCGAGATCGTCTACGTCGGCCTGGGCAGGCGGTCGTACTTGGTTGGCGCGTCGCGTTGGGGCGGCGGTGGAGCGAGGCACCGGACGGAGTCGACTCGCACCGCCATACGGCAGAGGCGTTGGCACATATCTGAGGGCCCCGCGTAGCCGCACGCTGACGGCGGGTTTTGCAACCGACGCGAAGTCGACCTGCGTCCTGCGGGCATCGGCGGAGCCAGGGCACGACCGGGAAGATACATGACCTACGCCCGAGAGATGGCCGACCGGCTGCCGTCCACGCTGCCGCTGTCGGCCGAGTTCCGGGCCCTGTTCGACTGGATGGAGGCGAACGGCCACTTCATGGCGAGCCAAGCCTACCCCGGCGACAGGCTCGGTCTGCTCGGCACACGAGGTGATGTGGACGCGGATCGCGTCACGGTGATCCTGTTCCGTGTCGCGACCGCGGAACAGGCGCGCGAATACGGCGAGGCCTGGTTCGGGCAGGCGGTGCCGAACATCGAGGAACGGCTCGTACCGTTCGCGCGGAGCGGCGGCGACGGGTCCCACGTCGCCTTCTGGCAGGACGAGCAGGGGCACCATCGCGTCGTGCACCTCGGCTCCGAGGGACAGGTCTGCCTGCTCGGTCGAACGCCGCTCGACTTCCTCCGGCTCCTGGCCATCGGCTACCAGGAGATCAGCGGCGACTGCCTCGACGCGCCGGACGAACCGCCCCGCGGCGCAGGTCGGAACGTGGCCTACCGGGCGTGGCTGACCGACCGGTACGGTGTCGCCGTTCCGGACAATGCCGGCGAAATCCTGGGTGAGATCCCTCATACCCTGGCCGAGGCGTCGGATGACCCGTTCTGGCGGTGGGTGCAGAAGATGCAGGGGGCCGAACGCTGAGCTCGGTCGCGCGCATCGATCGCACGATCAGCTGTTGCCAGGCTGTCGCACGGCTCGGTCGTCGGCCTGTTGCGGCGCCAGGTGCGCGGGCTCGCGCCGCCGCGAGGTAGCGGGCGATGAGCGCGGCGTAGGCGTCCGGCTTGAGGCCGCGCGCACCGAGCGACTGCACGGTGACCCGCCGTCGGCGCCGGCTTACCCCGGTACGCGAGAGCAGGCCCGCCGCCCGCGGTAGGGGCGCCTCCGGGCCGAGCATCAGCGTCAGGGTGAGGCGCTTGCCGTGGGTGACCTGGAAGTCCGCCACGTCCCGCCACGCGATGGCGCCGTCGAGCATCGGTGAGCGCAGGACGTCGGGCGTCAAGACGAGGAGCGGCGACTGGCCCCGGCGGTGCACCAGCGCCGCGTACAGCCCCGCCCCCAGGACGCCCGCGCCGGTCACGCCGGCCAGGATCGCCTGGGCCAGCCCATCGTGCCCGATGCCCAGCACACGGGGATACACGACGAAGACCGCGCCGGCACCGGCGAATAGCGCGGCGAGCACCACCATCGTCCAGACCATCGGCGCGCCGTTCTCGTAGACGGGCCGTTCCTCGGCAGGTACGGCCGACGCGGTCTCCTCCAGGTATGCCCGCTCGGCCGCCCGGTAGTCTCTGGCCCGGGCGATGAAGTCCGCGCTCAGGGCACGGCACAAACCCGGCCAGTCCGCGACCAGCGCGGCCGGCCAGGTACGGTCCTGCACGCCGAGGGGGCGGGCCGCCCGAGAGAGCAGATCGGCGTCGAGGGCGACGCCAAGTGCCGCGATGCGCTGCCGGTCCGGCGGGTGGGTGTCTGTGGGGTGCTCCTGGCGTTCGTCGAGATGACCTGCGGGGTCGGGGAAGCCGGAGGCTGGGATCGCGTCGAGCACGCCCGCCACGAGGTCGTCGGGGGCCGCGTCCGGTTCGCTGAAGGCCGCCCTGAGCGTCGCGCCCGCCACCGGGCCCAGCCCCCCGACCCGCAGAAGGGCTGAGGCGGCTGGAACCACGCCGGAGACCATGGCCCCGCGCCGGTCGGCCTCGATCTCGCGCGCCCGGCTCCAGCGCGCGACCGCCGCGTCGAAGGTGCCGAGGCTGCGGTGACCGACGTAGGCGGCGGGCCGCGTGAGGATATCGCCGACCCCGGCGCCGCCGAGCGCGGCCAGCGCCCGGTGAAGTCCGGCGTAGATCGGGGTGAAGCGCCGGCTGTAGGCGGTGTCCTCCCCGGCAAAGTGGGCGAGCTCGTGCCCGATCACCGCGGCGAGCTCGCGCCCGTCGAGCACGCCGAGATAGGGGGCCGGAAGGTAGAGCGTCCGTCCGGTGAGCGTCCGCTCCTCGGGTGCCAAGCGCACGGCGCCCTCGGTGACGAAGAAGCCCCCGGTCAGCCCCACGACCACCGCGTCCGGTGCGAGCGCCTCCTGGCGCCCTGCGAGCTCGCGCACGAGGCGCCACAGGCCGGGCGCCGCGGCCACCTCGAGGGCGTGTCCGGTCACGTCGATGGGTTCGGGGGTGAACAGCGCGAACACCCCGCGCAGGCCGCGCACGGCGCCGACCGCGGCCCATACCGCCAGGGCGGCGATGACCAGCGCGCCGAGCAGCAGCTTGGCCTCGCCGGCGGTGAACCGCTCGGTGAACCAGAGCCCGCCGGCCTCGAACAGGGCCGCGCATAGCACCGCGAGGCTCAGGCCGACGATCTGCAGGCCGAGCAGCACCGGCAGCGCGCGGCGCACGAGGCCGAAGCTCGCGAGCAGGGCGTCGCGCGAGCGCCGCGCCCAAAGGCCCGCCGCGGCGGCACCCGCCAGCGCGAGCACGCCGGCGAGCAAGGCCAGCGCCGCGCCGGCGAGCGTCGCGTAGGGCACCCACGCACGGGTCCGGGCGAAGGGCAGGTCGCGCTCGACCCCGGCCAAGGCCGCCTGAACCTTGTCCAGGGCCAGTGCGGCGCCGAAGGCCGTCGGCGCGCCTTGGAACCGGACCGAGGCGTAAGGGTCCGTCGCCGCGAGCAGCCGCACCTGGACCGCGGAGACCGGAAGCTCGACTTGGCGGCGAAGGTAGGTTTCGGCGGTCGCCTGCCCGCGCTCGACCTCCCAGGCCCCGAGCCCCGCGAGCAGCGCGGGCACGCCGACGACCCAGGCGAGGAGCAGGATGACGGGGGGCAGCCGACGCTTACCGGGATGACCCTCGCTGAACCCCATGATGATGAATTCCCCCAACGGACGACGGCCGACGGTGCGCACACGCGATCTATTCGTCGCACGGCCTTCAGCCCGGCCGGGCGCGGCCCTCGGACCGCTGGCACGACTCGAGGTCGCGCACCGAGCTGTTGTAGGTGTCGTTGAACAGCTGCGCCGGCTTACTCGGATCGCCCTTCGCGCGGATGTCGCGGGCCACGTCCCGGCCGTGACCGATCACGAGCGCCACCGTGTCCGCGTAGCCGGTACACGACGAATTCGCCCGCGGGCTCATGCCATCGAAGGTCGCCCCGAGCCGCCGGTTGGCATCCGTCACCTCGCCGAGCGCCGCCAGGAACGGCGCGACGTCCGCCCGCGGCCCGAGCGCCTCGAAGCGTCGCACCGCCCGGCGCAGGGCGAGGCTGGTGGCCAGCAGCCTGCGGGCCGGCGCGTCCTCGGGTAGACCTGCCATCCGCCGCTCGTCGCGGGCGAGCTCACGTTCGAACAGCGCGGTGCCGTAGGCGTCCATCGCCCTGGCCGCGGCCTCGACGCGCGGCACGAGGATCGGGTGCTGCTCGCGCGCGAACCGAAACCCGTCCTCCTTAAACTCCCGGGTGGTCTGGTAGCGGGTCAGCGCCTTCAGGGTCGGGTTGAGCTCGCGCAGACTCGCGAGGAGCCGGGTCGCTTGGGGATCGACCTCGGGGATGGCCCCGGGCAGGGCGAGCGCCTTCTCCAACTCGTCGATCACCCCGTCGAAATCGACGATGCCGAAGTGATACCAGGCATTGGCGCCGAGCTTCGTACCGAGCTTGAGCACGCGTTCGTTGTCGCGCCGGTACTCGGCGAGCTGGCGCTCCGGGGGGTGGGAGCGCACGAGGTGGTTCTGCGCCTCGGTGTAGGCGTTCCCCTTGGCCACCGCCTGCGTCTCGGGGCTCGCCGGCGGCGGAGCGACTTGGGCTCGGACCCGTGCCGGGGCCTGCGCGGCGGTCGCGGGCGGCGGGTCGGTCAGCAGCGCCTGCGAGGCCGGCGGCGGGGCGGGGAAGTCGCACGTGAAAGCGGCGATCATGCTCTTCCGCACGGCCTCGTGAGCCTGGGCGCACTGGTGGGCGACGGTCGGGCGGGTGGCGGCGTCGCCGGCGAGCGCGGCACGGAAGGTATCGCGCAGGGTGTTGATGCCCTGGCGGATGTTGGGGCGGACGGCCTCGGGCACGCCGGGGCTGGCCGCGCACTGTGCTTAGGCCGCGAGGAAGGCGTCGCAGCTCTCGATGCCGACTGGGGAGACCGGGGTCACCGCCACGGCAGGCGTCCCGAGCGCCACGACGAAGCAGCACGCGATGAGCCGACTGCGCTTCGACACGGGCGCACCTTCGAGCTTCGGCATACTCGACACCTCTGATGCGGGGCGGGCCAGAGCTGGCGCGGTCAGAGGTTGCGCAGGGCGAGCAGTGGCGCGAAGGCGGCGAGCGCCACGGGCAGCGACCAGTACTCCATCCGGATCCAGAACAGCCGGTGCAAGCGATGCAGCAGCACGCGCTGGTTCGTGGTTGGATCGATGAGTTCGCGCGGCGGGGTCCCGTTGAGGCGGCGTCCGACGAGCCAGTTGGCGGCCGCCGCGGCGAACAGGCCGAGGCTGACGGCGAGGAAGGTGAGCTCGGGGTGGTTCAGCGCGCGCAGCGCCAGCCCGCCGAGCGCCCCGACCGCGATGGCGGTACCCATCACCACCGGCAGCACGAGGATGCCCCAGCCGGACCAGATCAACAGCATGAGCCGCTCCAAACGCGTCGGTGAACAGAGATCGGTTCGTCCGACACCACCGTGGCAGACGACCCGATCCCGGGCGCCTCTGCGCCCGCGTGAGCCGCGTTCATGGGCGGGGGATTGCGGCGGTGATGAGATGTCTCCGGGGATTTTGGACCGACGGACAGGTGATAGAGCAACTCACAGGCTTTCGGGCTCAAGCATCCAGCGATCACGCTGCCTTCGCCGATTGAGCATGATGATTGGGTGTCAGAGCGAGCCCATGGTGGCGATCGGCGCGACGGAACTCCTACGTTGAAGTCGGGATGCCCCAGGCGACGAGCGCGGCCTCCGCGTCCGCGTCCGCGATCCCGCGCAGCACGCACACCTCGAACCCCGCCACCCGCAGCTGCGCATGGACCTCCCGCTGGTGCGCCGGCACGGGCGCGCCGGGCGGCTTGATCTCGGCGAACCAGCAGGCGGGACCGGCCGGACCGGGCCCGTAGACCGCCAGATCCGGCCAGCCCCGCACCGCGCCCAGCCGCTTCTCGCGGCCGCCCTGCACCCGGCTGCGCGGGCGGTTGGGGGTGTGCTGGACGAGGTAGCGGCCGCCCAGGCGCAGGCGCAGCACGTCGAGGACGCCGCGGTGGACCGGTCCCTCGTGATCAACGGCCGGTGGGCGCGCGGTCGGGACCCGCGCGGGGGTGACGGTGGCGAGGCCGAGCGCGCGGTACTCGGCGGCGGACATGCGGATCACGTCGGGCTTTCCAGCTGGCGCACAGGTCGATGCGGCCCCTCAAAATGTCCCGCGTTCCGTAACGATTCCCTTTCCGTTCTCCCGTCCGCTGCGACCCGTACGACCTCGGGAGCGTTCTATGCCGATGGTGCACGCGCGATCCGGAACGCTCCGCCCGCCGCCCGGTTCTGGCAGATCACCCCCGGAGGCGAACCGATGGTCGACGCGACCCAGATCCAGGAGCACGCCGAGGTGGTCGGCTCGGACGGTGCCCACGTCGGCACGGTCGACCACGTCGACAAGGGCGAGATCAAGCTGACCAAGACGGACGCCGACGCGGGCGGGCTGCACCACTACATCCCGCTCGACTTCGTGCGCGTGGTCGAGCGTGGCAAAGTCCGTCTCGACCGCCCGGCCGAGCAGGTCCGGCGGGAGTGGTCGACTTCCTAGTGCACTGACGCGGTCAGAGGATTCACGGAGGGCGTGATGCATGCGAGTCTGGGCGATGGCTCAGACCGTCTGCGTGCTCCTCGACGACGCCACCAAGTTAGCGCTGTCCACGATCGCCGGAGATCGATCCCGCCCCCTCAAGCACATCCTGCGTGCGCGCATTGTCCTGCTCTCGTTCGAACGCTTGAGCGTGCAGGACGTGGCCCTGCAGGCCGGCGTCAGCCGGCCCGCGGTCTGGCGCTGGCAGCAGCGCTTTGCCGAGGAGGGCGTCGAGGGCCTGCTGCGCGACAAGACCCGCCCACCCGGCACCCCGCCGCATTCCACCCACACAGTGGCGAAGGTGCTGGCGCTGACGTGTTCGGAACCGCCGGACGAGGTCACGCACTGGACCGGCCGCGCCGTCGCTGCGCGGACCGGCATCTCACTCCGCTCCGTGCAGCGGATCTGGCAGGAGCACCGCCTGCAACCGCATCGGGTGCGCACCTTCAAGCGCTCCCACGACCCGGCCTTCGCCGAGAAGGTCGAGGATGTCGTCGGTCTCTATCTGGAACCGCCCGCCCACGCCGTCGTGCTGTCCATCGACGAAAAGTCCCAGATCTAGGCTCTGGAGCGAACCCGTCCCGACCAGCCGCTCGGACCTGGGCATCCCGCTGCTCAGACGCACGACTACACCCGCCACGGTACCACGAGGTTGTTTGCCGCCCTCGACGTCCTGGAAGGCACGGTGCTCGGCCGCTGCATGCAGCGCCATCGCCACGGTGAGTTCATCCGTTTCCTCAACACCGTCGAGGCGGCAGTCCCAGCGGGCAAGGTGATCCACGTGGTGCTCGACAATTACGGCAGCCACAAGCACCCGAAGGTCCGCGCCTGGCTCACGCGCCACCCGCGATGGACCTTCCACTTCACACCGACCTCGGCCTCCTGGCTCAATGCCGTCGAGGGCTTCTTCTCCACGCTAACGCGCCGCCGCCTCCAACGGGGCACCTTCACCGGCATCGTCGACCTTCAGGCTGCCATCAAACGCTACATCGCCGAGCACAACCAAAGCCCACGACCCTTCGTCTGGACCAAGCCCGCCGCCGCCATCTTCGACGCCCTCAATCGAGCCCCTGAACCATCCGTCTGAGTCAGTGCACTAGGGCGACCGCGGCGGCGTGTGCAACCTCTATAGCCTCGGCGACGAGGGGCCCGCCGCTCTTCGCAAGGCGTTCGACGCAACGATCGACGCTGCCGGCAACATGCCCGCGCTGCCGGCGGTCTTCCCCGACACGCGGGCACCCGTGGTGCATCTGCGCGACGGCGAGCGCGCCCTGTCGATGATGCGCTGGGGTCTGCCATCACCCGCCTTCGCGCTCAGGGACCGTAAGACCGACCCCGGGGTGACCAACGTGCGCAACACGGGCTCCCCGCACTGGCGGCGTTGGCTCGGCCCCGGTCACCGCTGCCTCGTGCCGTTCGCGAGCTTCAGCGAGTTCAACAAGGCCGCGGGTGGTGCGATCTGGTTCGCGCTCGGTGAAGATCGCCCGCTCGCCTGCTTCGCCGGGATCAAGGTCGAGGGTTGGACTTCGGTGCGAAAGGTGAAGGACGGCGAGACGACGGATGGCCTGTTCGCTTTCCTCACCACCGGGGCCAACGCTGAGGTCGGGGCGGTACACCCGAAGGCGATGCCGGTGATCCTGACTAACGAGGACGAGCGCGCGGCGTGGCTGTCGGCGCCGTGGTCCGAGGCGAAAGCGTTGCAGCGTCCCTTGCCGGATGGGGCACTGCGGGTCGTCGCCCGCGGCGCCCGTTCGGACAGAGCCCGACCGGGCTACGAGGCCGCGCCCGACACCACCCCGTCCAGCACGCCGGGGATCGCCTTGCGCAGCCGGGAGTAGCCCCGAGTGGACAGCGGCCAGGCCGCCTCGTCCCAGGCCCGCCGGACCCGGAGGCACCCCGCCGGCAGCGCGTCCGCCGAGGGGCCGACCGGCGCCCAGGCCGTCACCATCGGAAAACCCCCGGACCAATCGTCCTCGGTCCCGCCCGCCGTCCCGCCGTCGATCGGCCGAGCGGGGCATCCGAAATGATCCCCCGCCCGGGCCAGCGCATCGGCCATCGCCGCTCGATCGGCCGCCCGCACCCGCTCCGAGGCCCCTGGCGCGTGTGCGATGGATCCGCCGACGCGGACCACGCGCGCCCGGCCCAGGGGCAAGTCCTCGGGATGCAGATCGTCGAGGTGCAGCAGCAGCGCGACCTCGCCCTCGGGCGCGGCGTCGGCCGGAGGCAGCGGCACCTCCCGCGGCGGGCGTTCCTCGTCGAGCGAGGCCGGGTGCTCGTCGAGGCCCGCCGGCTCGAAGCGCCCCTCGGTGTGGCGGCGGATGTTCTCGGCGCGTGCCACGTAGTGCTTGCCACGCGTGTGCAGCCCCGCCACCCAGCGCCAGGACAGCGTGTTGCTCGCCGGGTCGCCGTCGACGAGGTGGGCCATGAAGTGCGCCGCCCCCAGCGCCCACGGCAACCGGAGCGTGAAGATCCAGATCGACGCGAACCACATCCGGGCGTGGTTGTGCAGCCAGCCGGTCTCGGTGAGTTCCAGGGCCCAGGCGTCGAAGGCGTCGATGCCGGTGCGACCCTCGATCGCCGCCCCGTAGGTGCAGCGCAGGCCGGGCTCGGCGGCGAGCCTTGCGTGGTCGGCGGCGGCCAGCGCGAGGTAGCCGGTCCAGGCCTCCGGGTGAGTCTCGAGATGGCCCTTGAAGTAGGTCCGCCAGAACACCTCCGAGACGAACTTTTCCGCCCCGCGCTCGCCGTACGCGCTGCGGGCGGCCGAGGCGACCTCGGCCTCGATGATCAGCCGGCGGCGCAGGTAGGGCGAGAGCGCCGAGGTGGTGGGCTCGGCCTCCACGCCCCGGTCGTCGTTGCGCCGGGCGGCGTAGTCGACGCCCCGGTCGGCGACGAAGGCGGCCAGCCGTTCGAGCCCGGCCGCGCGGGTCATGGTCTCGGGGGCGGTGAAGCTGCGTTGCATCCACCCTGAGGTAGGGCATCCCGAGGGACGCCGACCGCGTCACCCGCGCGACGGATAGTCCGGCGGTGCGGCCGGAGGGGGCCGCGGCGTTCCGTCCCTTCCCCGTGCCGTACCCGGTGGTCGGACGGGCGTTGTCTTCGGGATCGGTGGGACGGGAGGCGGCGATGCGCTGTGTGGGCCGGATCGCGCTGGTGACGGGCGGAGACAGCGGCATCGGCGCCGCCACGGCGGAGGCGCTGGCGCGGGAGGGCGCGGACGTGGCTCTGACCTACCTGCACGACGCCGACGGCGCTGTCGCCACCGCCCGGGCCGTCGAGGCCGCCGGGCGCCGGGCGCTGGCCGTGCGGTCCGACGCCGCCGACCCGGACGCCGTCGCCGCTCTGTTCGCCCGGGTCGAGGCCGAGCTCGGCCCCCCGGACGCGCTCGTCAACAACGCCGGTCTCGGCCAGGGCGGCACGCCGCTCGCCGAGATGACCGACGAAGGCTGGGACGCGGTGATCCGCACCGATCTCACCGCGCCGTTCTACATGGCCCGCGCCTTCGTGCGCCTGCGCCGTCGGCACGGCGGGGGCGGGCGGATCGTCAACGTCACCTCGGTGCACGAGAGCGTGCCGTGCCCGGGGGCGATCGCCTACGGGGCGGCCAAGGGTGGCCTGCGCATGATCACCCGCACGCTGGCGCTGGAGGTCGCGCCCGACCGCATCACGGTCAATAGCGTGGCCCCGGGCCTGACCGACACACCGATGACGGCCTCGCAGATCCACGGCGACCCGAGCGAGCGGGAGAAGGAATTCTCCGCGATCCCGCTGGGGCGCCCGGCTTGGCCGGGCGAGATCGGCCGGCTCGTGGTGTACCTGGTGAGCCGCGACGCGGACTACGTCACGGGGCAGAGCTTCGTCGTGGACGGGGGGCTGAGCATCAACGTCGGACAGGGCGCGTGACGGGGCCGGTCGCGACGGGCACGGGCGCACCCGGGGCGACCTCTGAGCCCGAGAGCTTTCTGCTGCCCGCGCGCGGCTTCGTGCCGAACAACCCGCGCCTGCCGGTGCTGCTGTACCGCGGCGCGGTCGAGGCCGGGGATGCGGAGGCGACGGCATCCGCGCTGGAGGCGCTGTTCGCCCGCAACGGCTGGCCGCCGGTCTGGCGCGACGGGGTGTTCGCTTACCATCACTACCACTCGATCTGTCATGAGGCGCTGGGCTTCGCGGCGGGGCACGCGCGCCTGGTGCTCGGCGGTGAAGGCGGGCGCGAGGTCACGGTCGCGCCGGGGGACGTGGTGGTGCTGCCCGTTGGGACGGGACACAGGCGGCTGGAGGCGAGTACGGACTTCCTCGTGGTCGGCGCCTATCCGCCGGGCCAGACCTTCGACGTATGCCGCACGGCGCCCGACGCGGTCGCTCACGCGCGGATGGACGCGTTACCGATCCCCCACGGCGATCCCGTCCACGGGCGCGGTGGTCCCCTGCAGCGCCTCTGGCTCCCGGCTTGAAACGGCCGACCTACCGCGCGGTGGGCGCAGTCGCGCCATCCGCGTAGGCCGCGTGAAACTCGCCGATCAATGCCCCGGGGTCGTCGCCGTAGCGGGCGGAGTGGTGGAACGGCACCGCCCGTCGCGCACCCGCCGCCCGGGCCAGCGCCCCGGCCCGGCCCGCGGTGAGGTGATGCGTGCGCTCGGCCGCCGCGCGGTCTGCCTGCGTGAACACCGCCTCGATGAACAACGTGTCCGCCCCGGCGGCGAGAGCCAGGATCGCCACGGCGTTCTCGGGCGTGTCGGCGGCGTCCGTGACGTAGGCGACTCTCTGCCCAGGCCGGGTCTGGAACGCCGCCGCAGCGAGATCGCCGAGCGCCATCGCCCGCTCAGCCGCCACCGGCACGGGCGTGTCCGGGGGCGATCCTTGCCGGGCCATGCGCTTGGCCGCGCCGAGCCACGGCCCCGGGGCGAGCCCGAGGCGAGCCAGCGCCTCCGGCCGCAGGTTCACCCGCTCCGGCTCGACCAGGGCGAAGGCCAGAGATGGGGTGCCGTGGTCGAGTTCGACCGCCTCGACGCTCAACGCCTCATCGGCCAGCGCGGTCCCCGGCGGGAGATCCGGCGGGGCGGCCTCGCGCCGGTCGAACCGTTCCCGCGCATGGAACTCGGCGGCCCTGGCGAGCCGCCCGCCCATGAACTCGTCGACGCGCACCCGGAAGTCCGGGGAATGGTCGCCGAGCAGGTTCCAGGTGTAGCCGTGCAGGCGGTGTTCCACCCGCTCCGCGAACCCGTCCGGCCCGACGAGGTGGAGCGGCTCGGGCCGGTGCAGGCACAGGCGCAGTAGGCGGTCGAGGCCGGCGACGTGGTCCATGTGGGCGTGCGAGACGAAGGCGTGGCTCACCCGCATCAGCTCGCGGGGCGACAGCGCGGCGAGGTCGCCCACGTCGAACAGCAGGGCGCGGCGGCTGAACCGGAAGTCGAGGTAGACCCCCGGGTCGCCGGACGGGCCGTTGACGAGGCGGGCGTCGACGAGCCCGCTCACGCCCGCCCGCCGCCGAGCTGTCCGAGCACCTCGTCGGCGGCCCGGCGCCCGGACTCGTAGGCGCCGCGCGCGGTGGTGAACGCGTCCGGCGAGGTCGCCTCGCCCGCGAAGATCAGCCGCCCGCCCACCGGGGCGGCGAGCACCGCCCGCCGATCCGCCGCGCCGGGCCGCGCGTAGGCGTAGGAGCCGCGCACGTACGCATCCCGCCCCCAGCGCGTGCGCACCAGGAGCCGGGCGCGGCGGCGGAAGCCGGAACCGAGCAGCCCGGCCAGCTCGTCCAGCGCGAAGGCCTCCGCCTCGGCGTCCCCGGCCTCCTCCAGGTCGCGGGCGAGCCCGCCGCCGAAGTAGCCCTCGATCACCGGGCGGCCGAACGGCCGCAGGTGGTAGGCGCCGGTGCGCGCCGAGCGCGGTTCACCGATCAGGTGCCCGTCCTTCGGCAACTCGTCCGGCGCGGCGAGGCGTAGGAACACCTTGTTCGCCAGGCCCATCGGCACGCTCTGCGCGGCCTCGACCTTGTCGGGCAACGGCGGGTCGAAGCGGATGGCGCCGGCGGCGAGCACGCCCGTGGAGACCGTCACCACCGCCGCCCGCGCGCGCAGCGTCCCGCGCGGCGTCTCCAGCCGGATCATTGCCGCGCCGCCGTGATCGACCCGCGTCACCGGCGTGTCGAGCGCGACAGGCACGTCCGCCCCGAACCGGACCACGGCGTGGCCGTACCCCTCGACCACCCGCCAGTCCGAGCCCCGCACCCGGTAGCGCGCGGCGTCGTGGACGGAGATCTCCGCCAGCCCGGCGCCGCTGTAGTAGGTGCTCGCCGCGTCGAGCCTCCCGTTCCACGGGCCGCCGGGCTCCAGCAGCGCGCCGAGCGGCCGATCCACGGGATCGACTTCTGCCGCGGCCCGTCTCTCATCGAACGCCGCGGCGGCCTCCCGGTAGGCGCGACGGTCCTCCGGCGGGAAGCCGAGGTCGCGGTACTGCCCGCTCCAGGGGGCGGGGGTGCGATCGACGGTCAGGCCCAGCCCCTCGGCGATGGGCAGCCACGGGTTGCTCTCGGCCCCGTGCAGCCAGCTGCAGCCGAGGTCGAGCGGTGCGTCGAGGTCGGGCGGCTCGACGGTATGGGCCCGGCCGCCGGGGCGGTCCCGCGCCTCCAGCACAAGGACCGTCAGATCCGGCCTCCGTTCCGCGAGGCGGCGGGCGGTGGCCAGCCCCGCGGCGCCCGCGCCGACGACGGCGACGTCGATGTCCCCCGGGATGCCCAATAGCCCGTCCCTTCCGCCAAGTCGCCCGCGGTCCGCGTCCCGGCCCGGCTGGGCGGCGCGCACTTAGGTTGATTCGTCCTACGGGCGTCGATCGCCATCGGGTATGGTGTCACGCCGATGCCGCCACTCGACCATGCCGCCGTTCGATGATGTCATCGTTCGACTTCGCCCGCCCCGCCGCTACTGTGGCGTCCGAGCTGATCGGCGCCCGCCTGCTCGTCGACGGCGTGGGCGGGATCATCGTCGAGGCGGAGGCCTACGACCGCACCGACCCGGCCTCCCACAGCTTCCGGGGGCCGACCAAGCTCAACGCCAGCATGTTCGGCCCGCCCGGACGCGCCTACGTCTACCGCTCCTACGGCTTACACTGGTGCCTCAACCTCGTCTGTGAGCCGGGGGCCGCGGTCCTCATCCGAGCCATCGAGCCGACGGAGGGGATCGCGGCTATGGAGGCGCGCCGCGGCACGGGGGCTCCGCAACTGCTTTGCGCGGGCCCCGGACGCCTCTGCTAGGCGCTCGCCGTCACGGGGGCGCTGGACGGGCTTCCGCTCGACCGGGCGCCGTTCCGGTTCGCGTCGCGTGCCGCGCCCGCGGCGATCGCCATTGACCGTCGGATCGGGATCACGCGCGGCGCCGAGACGCCGTGGCGCTTCCTGCTCGCTGGCTCCCACTTCGTCAGCCGCCCCGTGCGGCGGACCGACGTGGCGAGGACTTGAGGGCCGCCCTGGCGACACCGTCGACCGCGCTCAGCCGGACTCACGCATCGTCTTCAGCCATTCGCGCAGCTTGGTCCAGCGCGGGCGCATGTTGCCCCCGCGGACCGCGATGCCGACCGCCTTGCGCTGGCCCAGCAGCACGACCAGCCGCTTGCCCCGCGTCACCCCGGTGTACAGCAGATTCCTCGCCAACATCGTCCAATGCTGCATCGCCAGCGGGATCACCACCGCCGGGTACTCCGAACCCTGCGACTTGTGGATCGTCGTGGCGTAGGCCGGCACCAGCGTGTCGAGCTCGCCGTAGGGGTGCATGATCGCTCAGCCTGAGAGCCTGTTTGAGGTCTTTGTTTCAGGCTAGATTGTTGAGGGCGTTTGC
>NZ_CAXTBY010000087.1:0-7310 GCF_964242245.1 uncultured Methylobacterium sp.
CTGGCGCACGTTGCCCGGCCAGTTGTGCGACTGCAACACCGCCATCGCGTCCTCGCCGATGACGCGCCGCGGCAGCCCGGTCTGGGCCGAGATGTTGCCCATGAAGAACTGGATCAACTCCGGCACGTCCTCGCGGCGCTCGGACAGGGACGGCACCCGGATCGGCACCACCGACAGCCGGTGGAACAGGTCTTCCCGGAAGCGGCCCGCGGCGATCTCCTCCGACAGGTCGCGCGAGGACGAGGAGATGATGCGCACGTCGACGTGGACCCGCGTCGTGCCGCCGACGCGCTGAAAATTCTGGTCGACGAGGACGCGCAGGATGCGCCCTTGCGTCTCCCGCGGCATGTCGGCGACCTCGTCGATGTAGAGGGTGCCGCCGTGGGCCTCCTCCAGGGCGCCGACCCGCCGGCCCTGCTCGCCCTCGACGCCGAACAGTTCCGATTCCATCGTCTCCGGCAGGATCGCGGCGGCGTTCAGCAGCACGAAGGGCCCGCTGGCCCGCGCCGACGCCTTGTGCAGGCTGCGCGCGGCGAGTTCCTTGCCCGAGCCCAGCGCGCCGGTGATCATCACCCGCGCGTTCGTCGGCGCGACGCGGTCGAGCGTCTGGCGGAGCTGGTTGATCGCCACCGACGCCCCGACGATGCGGTTGGCGGTGCCCGAGCGCGCCGTGAGGTCGCGCACCTCGCGCCTGAGGCGCGAGGCCTCCAGCGCCCGCTCGGCCACGAGGATCAGCCGGTCGGCCTTGAACGGCTTCTCGATGAAGTCGTAGGCGCCCGCCTTGATCGCCGAGACCGCGGTCTCGATGTTGCCGTGGCCCGAGATCATCACCACCGGCAGGTCGGGGTGGGACGCCTTGATCAGGTCGAGCACCTGCAGGCCGTCCAGGCGCGAGCCCTGGAGCCAGATGTCGAGGAAGACGAGGTGGGGGCGCCGCGCCTCGATTGCGGCCAGCGCCTCCTCGGACCCGCCCGCGGTGCGCGCGCGGTGTCCCTCGTCGTCGAGGATGCCGGCGACGAGGTCGCGGATGTCGGCCTCGTCGTCGACGACCAGGATATCGGCGCTCATGGCTGCATCTCCGCAATTCTTCGGGGGGCCGTCGGTGCGGCGCCCTTCTCGTGAGGCGTGGGCGGGCTTGCGCCCGCTTGGATCATGGCCGGGCTCGCGCCCTCGTGGGGCCCGACCGGGTGCGCGGCCGCGTCGTCCCGCAGCGGAAGCGCGCGGGGAACCCGCATGCGCACCTGCCCGCCCCGGCCGGCCGGGTTGTCGTTCAGTTCGATCCCGCCGCCGTGCTCTTCCAGCACCTTGCTGACGATGGCCAGCCCGAGGCCGGTCCCGCCCTCGCGCGTCGTCATGTAGGGCTCCAGCAGGCGCTGGCGCCCCTCGGCGGGGAAGCCCTTGCCGTTGTCGGTCACTGTGATCGTCGCGAAGGCCTCGTCGACGGTGAGACCCAGCGAGATCCGGCCCTTGCCGCGTTCGGCCTCCGGCACCTCAGCCACCGCCTCGACGGCGTTCTTGAGGATGTTGGTGATCACCTGGGACAGGAGCCGGATGTCGAAGGCCGCGATGATCGTCTCAGCCTCCGTCGCTCCGCCGGCGGAGAAGGTGAAATCAATGCCGGGGTGCGCCACCCGCATCATGAACAGGTTCTGCTTGGCGATCTCGGTGAGGTCGTTCTCGGCGATCGCGGGCTTGGGCATCCGGGCGAACGACGAGAACTCGTCGACCATGCGCTTGATCTCGTCGACCTGACGGATGATCGTCGCGGTGCACTGATCGAACACCTCGCGATCGGCGGTAATTACTTTCCCGTACTTGCGCCGGATGCGCTCGGCCGAGAGCTGGATCGGGGTCAGCGGGTTCTTGATCTCGTGGGCGATGCGCCGCGCCACGTCCGCCCAGGCCGAGGTGCGCTGGGCCGAGACGAGGTCGGTGATGTCGTCCAGCG
The DNA here is from genome assembly GCF_964242245.1 of uncultured Methylobacterium sp. NCBI lineage: Bacteria > Pseudomonadati > Pseudomonadota > Alphaproteobacteria > Hyphomicrobiales > Methylobacteriaceae > Methylobacterium > uncultured Methylobacterium sp. The sequence continues at coordinate 1,949 of NZ_CAXTBY010000087.1, forward strand.
TCACCACGAAGCCGCGCGCAGCTCCTTGCGCCTGCTCGCTCGTCACCCGCACCGCGATGGTGCGCTCGCGTCCCGCTCGCGTGAGTTGAATCTGCTGCTGGAGCGCCCGCTGCCGGCCCTCGCCCCCGGGGAGCAGCGGGGCGAGTTCGGGCACGGCGCCGGCCAGCGGCTCGCCGACCAGCGCCGCGCTGCCCAGGTCCAGCATCCGCTCGGCGGCGGGGTTGGCGATGGTGACGACGCCGCCGGCATCGACGCCGATGACCCCGGGCGAAACCCCCGAGAGCACGGCCTCTGTGAAGCGGCGGCGGCGATCGATCAGGTCGCTCGCCGCCGTCAGCCCGGCGTGCTGGCGGCGCAGCTCCTGCGTCATCTTGTTGAAGCTCTCGCCGAGATGGGCGAGGTCGCCGTCGGTCTTGCGCGCCGGCACCTGGGCGTAGAAGTTGCCGGACGCGACCTGGTCGGCGGCGTTGATCAGGCGGCGGATCGGGGCGACGAAGCGATTGGCGAAGTTCATCCCGAACCACACCGCCGACAGGAGCGCGATCAGCGCGATCAGCACGAAGACCGAGGCGAAGGTGACCTGGATCGAGGTCCGCAGGGAGTCGTAGGTCAGGTACTCGGCCGCCGCCGCGCGGGAGACGCCGGGGAAGTCGATGGCGAGCTGGCTGACCTCGCGCTGCACCAGCAGCACCGCGTCGTCGTAGGCCGGCATCCGCAGCATCGCCGCGAAGATCCGGCCTTCCGTCGGCAGCAGGCAGACGGGATCGTTGGACTTCGCCGCGTCCTCGAAGGCGGCCGCCGACGGAAGGCGCGTGGTCTTGAGCACGTCGATCTTGGCGCGCGCCACGACCTCGCTCGGCCCGCGCATGATCTGGGCGACCGGCAGGCCGAGATTGGTTGCGCGGACGGTGAGGAAGCCCTCGAACCAGTCGCGGTTCACGTCGAAGTTCGGGCGCGCCCGCGTCAGGTCGTCGTTGAGGATGCGGATTTCGCGGGCCAGCGACTGGCACTGGTTCTCCTGATAGGCATCGGCGATCTCGACGGATTTCAGCACCACGTCGCGCACCCGGTCGGTGAAGCCCAGCGACAGCCCGCGGTCAATCGTCACCGAGGCGACGACCGCGAGGAGGCAGGTCGGCAGGATCGCGATCAGGCTGAACAGGCCGACGATGCGCGAGTGCAGCCGCGCCACCGCCGCGTTCGCCCGCCGGGCGTGCAGGAAGACGCGCGCCTCCCAGGCGATGATCACCGCCAGACCGAGCACGAGCACGACGTTGACCGCCAGCAGGGTCACGCCGACGGTCGGCGTCGGCGTCACGCGGATGACGCCGGCCAGGATCAGGAAGGTGGCGATCGCCGAGACCAGGGCGGTGACCACCACCGCGGCCCCGATCCACCCGGGCCCGCGCGGCCCCGGCCGCCCACCGGCGACGGAAGCGGTCTCGTCGGGGCCCCTTGCCGGAGCCTCCGAGGTCCTGGATCGCAGAAGCGGCATGGCTGATGCAGGGCCACAACAGTGTGGCGAAATTATTACGAATCGGATCTTCGTCCGTCCGCCCCGCGCGAGGTCCGCCAGCGAGCGCGGGCACCGCCGTGCCTGCTGGAGCTTGGACCCGGCGTCGGACGATGCTATCCCGGTGGGCGGAGGCGAACGGGGTCTGGTGGCCCTCCTGGTCTTCAAAACCAGTGGTACGCCCAAAGCGTACGGTGGGTTCGATTCCCATCCGCTTCCGCCAGATCAAGCACTTAGCTTAGGTTCCGGCGATATCGTCCCCGTCGAGACCAGCGGCGCTGTGCCGGTTTTCGTGCCGACACTCTGGATTGCATGATGCAAGCATGCGGTGTTCAGGTGGGCGTACTTGAGCGTCATCGCGATGTGTCGATGAACCCAGGATCGCTTGCAAGGCCGCCAAGTCGCCGCTCTCCTGGAGGGACACGCTCGCGAACCGATGCCGTCAGTCGTGGCAGCGCCACGGCATCTTCGTCCGCTTCGCGATCACGGCGAATCGACTGGCGAAGTGGGTGTACCGCTGCCCTGTCCCTCATGCCAGAAGATCGTTTCGATGACGGTCGATCACGAGCCAGTGAGGGCACCGCTCGAGGACTGTCTTTTACTTTGCGATTTTATCCGGGACAATCTCGGACTGATCACCACGCACGTGGGCTGGGGCAGAGGGCGCTTGCGGAGCTTGTACCGTGCTGACCGATGGATTGCCGTCGTGCTTCTGCACGCTTCTCGCGCTTCAAGCTGAGGGAGCATCCATCGTCACGGTGGAAGGACTGAACCTTCCGAACGGCTTGAACGTCGTATAATCAACCTTCCAGGAATTCCACGCGCTGTAGTGCGGTTTCTGCATCCCAGCCCGCCTCGCCACCATTCACTGAATAGTACAAGCAATTATTACTTCAGTGAATGATATGATTATGCCTTATGTTTCCAGATAGTTATGCTGTTGCACTAGATACTGAAGCATACTTAAGGTAGTGCGCCTCTTGCTGGTCAGCAACGCTGCGTGAACGGCGGCGGCCCGGGCATCGCGCCCGAGATGCTCCTGCCCCCAGCATGTCAAGTCGCAAGCAGCCCGGAATCGGCAAATATATCCTCCGCTTGAAACTTCGTCTGGATCAAACCATCGGCAAACATGTAGCTGATGGCCGTCTCGATCATGTGGCGGTTCTTCTCCAGTCCGGCCGGCCAGAAGTCCTGGCCGAGCTGCTCCTGTGCATGCAGCAGGTTCTCGAGTTGCCAGGGCAGCATGGTCGACAACGCGGCGGAGTCGGCGAGCTTGGCGCGCGCGCTGTCCTGCGCCCGTGCGAAGGCCTCGTAGACGGCCGTCGGCAAGCCGGGACAGCGCGTGACGACGCTGCGCTTGATCGCGACCAGATGCATGGCGGGGAAGATGCGCGTGCGCTGGAAGTACCCCATCTCCTCGCCCATCGGGTCGGCGAACAGCCGTCCGACGTTCTCCGAGGGCCATGAGGACGGCGCCCGCGCCGTGTAGAGCGCGTCGATCTCGCCATCGGCCAGGAGCGCCGCGAGGCTGCGGTCGTTGCGCTGTTCGTGCGCGAAGCGTTCGGGGTATGCCTGCGGATGCTCGTCGCCGGCGCGCGCCGTCTCCAATCCGCCCGCAACGTAGATCGGCGACCTGCGATCGAGACCGTAATGATCGTGGAAGATGCCGCGCAGCCATACCGCGGCGGCCATGTCGAACACCGGCACGCCGATCCTCTTTCCTGCGAGGTCCGACGGCTTGCGGATGTTTTTCCCCGTGTTCACGTACACGCTGGACAATCGGAAGTGGCGCGAGGGGAAGATAGGGACTGCGACATACGGCCTCTCCGGCCGTTCCAGCGTCCGCAGGAATGACGACACCGGAAACTCGCAGCAATCGAACGTAGCGTCCGTCAACTGCCTATTGAAGAGGTCCTGCACGCCGAGCAGGCTGATCTCCGTCTCGATCCCGGAAATCTTGACGTCCCCGACGGCGAGCGGCCTCGTGCGGTCGGACTCGCTGAGACCGACCTTGAGACGTTCGTTAGCCATGACGTTGAGACCTTGCGTGCGCACCCGCGCCGTTGATTCGCACCATCAGGGCATCGAGGAGTTCCGGGAGCGCGAGCGGCGTGGCCGACACCCCTCCGCGTGCGTAGATCCCGTTCGCCTTCGCCAGCGGGAGATCGAGCTTCCTGGCCAGCCTGTCGAGCGCATCCTTGCATTCCTCCCGCGTCGGCATGCTGTGGATCGTCCGGCCCGACAGATGATCGTTGGCGCCGATCAGCGCCATCTTCTTCGCGCCGACCTGCCTCATGGCCGGGACCTTGTTGACCGAACGCTCCTCGCGTCCGAGCACGAAGCTGCGGTGGGTGAGCCCCGGCGCGACCCAGGCCACGATGTCGTCGTAGCTGTGGCCGATCCGTCCGACGACCTTCGCGACCGTCTCCGCCATCGCGTTGTGCATGACGACGTAAGACCGCTGCTCCTCATCGCCCCACTTCCAGCGCGTGGCCGATTGGCGGCGGCCCGTGCAGTCGTCCCGCCACGGCGAGACGGCGTTGCCGCGCTTCTCAAACAAGCCGGGATCGTCGTAGGAGACGGCCGGAGACACCTTCCCGTTGAACGCGGCGATATGCTCGTACGGCACCACGCCCAGCGGCTCCGAGATGACCATCCGGTGGATCACGACGCCGGCATCGTTTGCCAGCGGCGACAGGTTGAGCACCTCCTGCGAGAACTCCGGTTCCAGTCTCGCCTGCAATTCCTGGGGAAGATAGTCTCGCCCGGTCGGTCTGAAACCTTCGTCCAGCAGCCTCTGATTGATGGCCTTGTGCTCGGACGAGAACGGATACGGTTTGGTTTTCGTGCAGGGCATGAACAGGAGCACGGAGGTCTTTCCTTTCGGAAGGCTCGGCGTGTAGTCGTTCTCGACGAAGGCGATCCACTCCCGGATTCTCGGGTGATCGAGGGAGTCGACGTTGTCCTGCGGGCTGTAGAGGCACAGGGTTTCATCCAGGACGAAGGGGCTCTGGATCTTCTGTGCGGACTCGACCATGCGTTTCTTCCGGTCCTCGACGCTGACCATCGTCTCTTTCCCCTCTTCCGTTTCAATTATTGCAGATCATGCGACCTTGGCATTCATGCCGTGAGGCTCGGCCGCGAGGCGGCCCATATCGAGTTCGGCCTCGCCGTACGATCGCAGCGACGCGAGGTGCAGGTCGGAATCTTCCAGGAAGAGGTTCCGGCTGATGCCGGCGGCGATCCGTTCGACACCGAATTTCAGGGCCGAGATGCCGGCCGAGCACGCGAGGCTCGGCATTGCCGCGAAGGTGTAGCTGAAGATGTTCTTCAGGTATGGAGCGCCTTCGGGAGACTTCTCCGTGAACTGGAAGTTGGACGAGAGGTAGGGATAGGCACCGAGCGTGGCGCTCGCGTCCTCTCGGGGAGGAACGTAGCGGTCCGCCCACAGCGCGATCTTGTCCGAGAACCGCGCGAGCTCGGGCCGCCTGCCGACGTCGACCACGAACCCCGTCCCCGCGATCAGGAAGTCGAACCGCTCGGACCGGCCGTGATGCACGATCGCGACATGCTCGGCCTCCGCGCGAACCTGCGGCGCGATGCCCAGCCGCAGCGTGAAGTTCGGGAACCTGGCGCAGCGATCGAAGGTCTCCTGCGGCGGCGGCTGGTTCATGTCGAAGATCGTCTTCATGAACGCCCACTTCCTGGCGTCGTCGAGATCACCGAAGTGTCGAAGGAAGCCCGCGAATTCCATCCATCGGTTGGGGTTGACCAACGGCAGCGCCCTGCGCCGGGCGAAGACGTGGACCGACGCGGCCCCGCGTTCCAGGGCGGTCGCTGCGTTGTCGA
>NZ_CAXTBY010000087.1:7410-17665 GCF_964242245.1 uncultured Methylobacterium sp.
GCGAAGACGTGGACCGACGCGGCCCCGCGTTCCAGGGCGGTCGCTGCGTTGTCGAAGGCCGACGCACCGGCGCCGATCACGGCGACCGCCCGGCCCGACAGGCGGTCGAAGTCGATCGGCTCGGACGTATGGGCGTAGAGATGTCGCGGCAAGGCACCAGCGATGGCCTCCGGGACCGTCCAGGTTCCCGATCCCTCGATGCCCGTCGCGAGCACGACATTCCTTGCGAGCAGCGTCGTGGCCTCGCCGCCCACCCTCGCGTGGACGGACAGCAGCCCTCCGGCCAGGGGCTCTATGTCGAACACCTCCGTGTCGCTCATCACGTCGATGCCGGCGACCGACCGAACCCAGCACAGGTAGGCCTGCCAGTCGTCCCTCGGGATCTTGTGCAGGCGCGACCAGGACTCGCGGCCGTGTCGTGCCTCCCACCAAGCGCGTGCCGTGAGGCTTGGGATGCCGAGGTCCGGCCCGGTCACGTCCTTGGGTGTCCGCAGCGTGTGCATCCGGGCAAACGTCGACCAGGGGCCTTCCAGGCCGGCCGGGTTCCGGTCCAGGACGACCACGTTGGTCACCTGCTCGCGCAGCAACCGGAAGGCGATGGAGACGCCGCTCTGTCCGCCTCCGACGACGACGGCGTCGTAGGCGGTCCTCCCGTCGCGATGCTTGGGGATGACCCATTCCCGGGATGGATAGCCCAGGCACCGCATCTCGTGCCAGGCTCGCTCGCCCAGCTTTTCCAGGTCGTCGTCTTCGATCGGCATTTGCACCTTCGAGCGGGCAGGCATACGACCCCGATGCGCGGACCTGGTCCGCGCTTTTGCGAATTCATCCTGATGATGATGCCGCGACTCCGGATTTCCGGTCCGTCGCCAGCCGGTCGGTCAGGCAATCAGGATGCCAGTTCCGACCTGGAGTCAGCCGGGTCCGGCCGCGTCCCCGAGACTGCGTCAGAAGCGTCCATCCGAAGATCCTCGACGAACACATCGAACGACCTCCTGACGGCCGAAGCGTCCAGATCGCGCATGATCAGCACGAGTTCGAGCCCGGCGCAGGCGAACGCGTCCGGCAGATGCTCGGGACTGAAGATGAGGTGGCGCACACCTTGAATCACGACGCGCCTGCCGTTCGGGAGCACGGCGAAGCCCTTCATGCGCAGGATGCGGTGCCCGTGGCGGTGCGCGAGGGCGGACAGCCAGACCGCGAGCGAGGCCCATTCGACCGGCAGGCGCCGTTCCAGCTTCAAGGCCGAGACGGCGTGGCGCTGCGTTCCATCCGGCGCCGCGGCGGACGCGCGGAAGCGCCCGACGCGGCGCGGCGACAGCTCCGCCCAAGGATCGTTCACCCACTGCGAGGCGTAGAGACCGGACACGTCGGCCAGCGGATTGAGCGCGCGGACCGCCGACACGATGGACGCCCGCGCCTTCGGGTCCCCGAGGTCGCCTTTCGAGAGGATGACGCGATCGGCGATGACGACCTGCGAAAGCGCGACGTCCTCCGCAGCCAGCGTTTCCAGGACGTTGACGGCATCGACGAGCGTGACGGTGAAACCGGGCCGGAAGCGATGGCGCAGCATGAGGTCGTTCGAGATCGTCGCGAGCAGGCCGGCCGGGTCGGCTAGGCCCGACGTTTCCACGATGACCCTCTCGAAGGGTGGAACGGCCCCGGACGCCCGTTTTGCCAGCAGTTCCAGGAGACCGCCACGCAGGTCGCCGTCGACCGCGCAGCACAGGCATCCCTGGACGAAAGGCTCGGCAAGGGCACCGTCGACGCCGAGCAGCCGAAGGTCCAGGGCCGTGTCCGCGAACTCGTTGACGAGAAGGGCGGTGTTCGACAGGACGTTGGCGGCAAACAGCCGGCGCAGCAGGGAGGTCTTCCCGGCGCCCAAGAATCCGGCCAGGACGTCGACGGTGACGGCGGTCACCGATCGTGCTCGGTTCCGCGGACGAGGTCCGGCGAGAGCGGGTCGACAGGGACGTTCATCCTGTCCAGCGCCGACCAGAGTGCGCCCAGGTCGTCGACGACCGCGCACCGGCCCGTCGGGCCGGCCACACGCAGACGCCCTCCGAACCGCGACAGGCGCACGCGATGCGGGGCGAGCATCCGGCCCGCGAAGGTCACGAGCCGCTCCTGGGACGCGGCGGACCGTTCCGCGACCGGCGCGGCCGTGGACCAATGCGGGACCGTGGACAACACCCCGCACAGCGCACACATCGCTCACCCTCACGTCGTCTTCGACCCGGGCGGGAAGCGTGACCGGAAGTCCCGGGCGATCTCCTCGAAGGTCACGAATCGCACGCCGGAATGCTTCGAGAAATGCTCGAACAGCCGCTCGTGCATCACCAGCACCTGCGGGCGGCCCGAGACGTCAGGGTGCAGCGTGATCGGAAAGACGGCGTAGTCGTACTCACGGTAGACCCAGTCGAACTGGTCCCGCCAAAGCTCTTCGATGTCGCGCGGATTGACGAAGCCGTGGCTGTTCGGCGACGCTTTCATGAACATCATCGGCGGCAGGTCGTCGAGATACCAGGATGCGGGGATCTCGACCAGGGCCGTGTCGCGGCCGCGGTCCATCGGCTTCATCCAACTGGCCGCGGGCCTGCCGTAGTCGATCTTGGTCCAGCTTTCGCCGGTTCGCGCATAGTAGGGAACGAAGTCGCGGTGCATCAGGCTGTGGTCGTAGAGGATGCCCTTCTTCAACAGGAGCTCGATCGTTCCGGCACTGAACTCCCACCAAGGCGCGACGTATCCGACGGGCGGACGCCCCTGAAGCGCGGTGATCAGCGCGATCGACTTGTCGATGACAGCTTCCTCCTGATCGGGCGTCATGATCAGGGGATTCTCATGCGAATACCCATGCATGCCCATCTCGTGTCCGGCCACGGCCACGGCCTTCATCTCCGCGGGGAACGTCTCCAGCGAGTGCCCCGGAACGAACCACGTCGTCTTGATGCCGAACCGATCGAACAGGCGCAGCAGCCGGGGAACCCCGACCTCGCCGGCAAACACGCCCCGCGAGATGTCGCACGGACTGTCCTCGCCTCCGTAGGTCCCGATCCAGCCCGCGACCGCATCGACGTCGATGCCGTAGGCGATGAGGATGTCCTTCGTCATGCTCGATCGTGCCTCATGCGACGCTGGCCAGGAAACGGCCCCACCCGTCGATCTTCAGGTCGACGCCCGCGATGCGCGCGGCTTCCCAGAACGTGACCGCGATGGAATCGACGATCGGGATACCCAGTTCCCCTTCCATCTCTTCGATCAGGTCGGTCGCGTTGAAGTTCGTGCAGACGACCGCGATGCAGTCCGGAGCGCCCTCGGAGGCTTCTCGCAGCACCGTGCGGATCTGCTCGGGCGACGCGTTGCCGATCTCCAGGTTGTCACGCAAGCCGAGCGACGACGCGGCGGTTATCTCGAACCCTTGTCGCTCGTACTCGGTGCGGATCTTTCGGCTCACGTCTTCGGTGTAGGGCAGAGCCAGCCCTATCTTCGACCAACCTCGGCTCTTGTATGCATTGTAGAACGCCAGGGTGGACGTCGAAGCCGGAAGCCCGGTCTCGGTCGTGATGGCCTCGCAGAGCGCGATGTCGCTCTCGACGCCCCGCCAACTGGCGGAGGTCCCGTTCCATACGATGCAATCGGGCGCTGCGTGGTTGAGAAGGCGCGCCGAGGCGGTCATCGCCTGCAACTGGAACTGCAGCTCGGAGGAGGGAGACAGGGCGAGATGGGTGACTTGCACCCTGGAGAAATGATGCGAGAATCTGTCGTTGCAGGCCCTGTTCATCGCGTAGGTGAGCGGTTCGAGCACCGTGTTCGATGACGGCGTGATATGGCCTATGCGCGTCTTGCGGCCGGCAGGCGGGCTGTCGTTCATGGTGTCACCGATGATGCGATGGGGGCGAGCCTCGACACGATGCGTCCGTCGTAGAACAGCAGCGGACAGCCCTCGTGCACCGCGAGACTGTCGACGCTGCCGATCAGGATGCGGTGGTCGCCACCGTCGCGGACGTCGTACGTCGTGCAGTCCAGGTGGGCTATCGCTCCGGCAATGAACGGCAATCCTGCCGGGGATGGCAGGGTGTCCGCCCCATCGAAGGCGTCCGCGTTTCCCGCAGCGAAGCGTCCGGCCACGAACTCCTGCTCGGACGAGAGGATACTGATCGCGAAAGCGCCCGCGCTCTCGAAGATGTCGCGCGACCGCGCGCTGTTCCGGATGCTCCAGAGCACGAGCGGAGGGTCCAGCGACACCGACGAGAACGAGTTGATGGTCATCCCGACCACGACGGTCCCGGCGCGTGCGGTGACCACGGCAACGCCGGTCGCGAAGCGGCCGCACGCGCGGCGAAGGTCCGCCCCGTTCACGGGGTAAGACGCGCCCATCATGACCACGCCCCGGCGCCTGCTCGGACGTGGCGTTCCATCCCGACCGGCTCGGAGGCGAGGGCGTCGGCAAAGGCCACGACGTGCGGCTCCAGGCGGCCCGCGAGCCTTCGCATCGCATCGGTGGCCCGGGACAGCCGCGACGTACTTCGGACCACCTTCTCGCGAAGCTCGACAAGGTCCAGGGACGTGAATTTTCCGCGGCGCAACCGAAACTCGCCGTCCGTCATGACGTCGGTGACGGAGGACGAGTCCGCGCAGGTGACGATCTGGTTGACGGGGTCGTTGGCCGGGAGGAAGTCGACATGGCCGAGATCGAAGAAGGCGAGGTCGGCGGGCGCCCCCGGTGCGATGCGGCCGTCGTGGCGCCCGAGCGCCCTCGCGCCTCCCTCGGTCGCCATGGACAGTATCTCCGGCGCACGGAGCCAGCCTTCGCGGCTCCCCGCGATCGCGCGCGCGCCGTACGAGGCGAGACGCATCGCCGCGATCATGCTCAGCGCATCCGAGGAGTTCGCGCCGTCCGTCCCGAGGCCGACGTTGATTCCGCGGTCGAGCATCGGCCGTACGTGCGCAAGGCCGGACCCGAGCCGGAAGTTGCTCGCGGGCATGTGCGCGACGGAGCATCCGTGCGCCGCCAGCACGTCCAGATCGTCGGCGTTCAGCCACACCCCGTGCGCCGCGGTGAAGTTCGGGGACAGGATGCCGAGTTTGGCAAGATGCCGGACGGCCGAGCACCCGTAGGACCGACGGGCGGCGACGGCCTGCAGACGGGATTCCGCCACGTGCATCTGGATCGGAAGGCCGTGGCGGGCCGCCACGTCGCGGCAATCGGTGAGGAAGCCTTCCGAGCAGTGATGCGGGATGGTCGGGGCCAGCGCCAGCGCGATGCCGGAGGGCAGTTCCGCCCGTGAGCGCACGATCGCTTCCACCGCAGCCATCGTCGCGTCGCGCGGCGGCATGCTGAACTTCGCCGCCTCGTCCCTCAATTCGGCGGGCAGGGCTTCGATCAGGCCCGGTATCGCCTGCAGGAGGTGCCTGTCGGCGACCATCGGGGCCAGGACGACCCGCATCCCGGCGTCGCGGTAAGCGGCCGCCGCAGCCCAAAAGTTCTCCTTCGTCGGGAGCGGGAACTCGTAGACGAGATCGAAGCAGGACGTACATCCCTTCGAGAGCATGTCGACCGCACCGAGGAGCGTCGAAACGTAGACCGTCTCGGCGTTCCGCGCCCCGCCGAGCCACAGCCCGTGCGTCAATGACGCCTCGAGGGTCCAGGCTTCGGCGACACCCTTCATGAGGTTGGCGTGACCGTGGGTGTGGGCGTTGACGAAGCCGGGCGTGATGAGCCTGTCCGTCGCGTCGTGCTCGGCGAGATCCGCTCCCTCGACCGCCCCGGGCTCCGAGACGCTCTCGATGAGGCCGTTCCTCACGACGATGTCCTTGCGGACCGCGCCCTGGACGCCGGCCGAGACGATCATGCCGCCCCTGATGAGCATGCGCCGCGTCACGCCGCATCGCCCGCCGGATGATGCGTCATCCAATGACGCGCCACGTCGGAACGGCGCGCCATCCAGACGCGATCGTGGGCGGCGACGAAGTCCAGGAATCTCGGCAGTGCCTCGAAGCGGGCGGGCTGCCCCGTGACACGGCAATGCAGGCTCACCGTCATCAGCTTCGGACGCGACGCGCCCTCCGCGTAAAGGACGCGGAAGGCCGATGCGAGATGATCGTAAAAGTCGTTCGCGGTGGAAAGCTTCGCTGTCGCCAGCCGATTGTCGTTGTTCGTGAAGCTGTGCGGAACGACCAGGTGGTTCTGCCCGCCGACCTTCGTCCAGAACGGCAGGTCGTCCGCATAGCTGTCCGCGTCGTAGAGGAACCCGCCCTGCTCGACGAGGAGCTCGCGGGTGTGCCGGCTCGGCGAGTACCGGCTCTGCCACCCCGACGGCCGGCGCCCCAGGCTGGCTTCCAAGCCGGCGACGGCCCGGGCGATCGCTTGGCGTTCCTCGTCGCGGTCCATCGCGAAATGCCGGACGAAGCGGTCCCCGTGGCAGCAGATGTCGTGATCGGACGCCCTGACGGCGTCCGCTATGGGCGGGTTGCGCGCGATCGCCCGCGCGCAGAGGTTCAGGGTCAGGGGGGTTCCGCGCTCGCCGAACAGGTTGGCGAGCCGCCAGAACCCCGCCCGGGACCCGTATTCGAACAGGGACTCGGCCACGTAGTCGCGCGTGCCGGCAGGGACCTCGCCCGGAACGGCGTCGGTGAGCGCCGTCTCCGTCGCCGGGTCGCCGTCGCCGATCGACGGTTCGGCGCCCTCCTCCATGTTGAGCACGACGACCAGGGCTATGCGGGCGCCGCCGGGCCATTCGGCGCGCGGTGGCCGACCCCCGTACCCGACGAAATCCCGTTCGCTCCCCGCCATGGCCGTCAGGCCGCCGCCGCGATCGGCATCGCGCCGGCGAACGTCTCCGCGGCCGCCATCAGCAGGTGGTCGTTCCTGTGACCGGCGATGAGGGAAAGCCCGACGGGACATCCGTCGACGGTCACGGCAGGGATGTTCACCTGCGGAAGCCGGCACAGGCTGGCGACGCAGGTCAGCGCCAGGGTCTTCTCGCGGAATTCGACTTGGGCCGACAGCGAAGCGGTGCGCAGCGGCGGAAGGTCGTGAGCCGTCGGCAGCACGATCACGCCGTCCGCACCGAGCACCTGCGAGAGGCGGTCGCTGAGCCGCTCGCGGTTCGCAGCCGCGCGCGCGAACGTCCCGGGGTCGACGGTCGACGCGAGATCAATCCGTTCGGCGACGGCCGGGCTCAATGTCCGTCCCGGAACCGTCGCCCAAGCACCGAGCGTGGACCACAGGTCATGCAATTGCAGAGGCCTGAACGTGTCGAGCCAGACGTTCACGCCCTCCGTAAAGAGCGTGATCTCCTCGTGCCGGCCCAGCGATTTCGCGACGGGAAGGAGCGCCTGGCCGATCGTCCGGATGGGGATGTCGAAGGCATCGTTGGCGATCAGCAAGCGCGGTTTGGGCAGCGATGCGGATGGTCCGAAGTAGACCTCCCCGACGCGCCGCAGCGTCGTCGCATCCCGAGCCAGCCAACCGACCGTGTCGAAGCTCGGAGCCATGGCCATGATGCCCGCGACCGAGATGCGGCCGAACGTCGTGCGCAGGCCGAACACGCCGCAGAAGCTCGCCGGAACCCGGATCGAGCCTCCGGTGTCCGTTCCGAGGGCGAAGTCGCACAATCCCGCGGCGACCGCGCAGGCCGAACCGCTGGAAGAGCCGCCCGGCACCCGATCCTTGGCCATGGGGTTCACCGGCGTTCCGAAATGCGGGTTCATCCCGAACATTCCGCAGGCGAGCTCGTCGGTCTGCGTCTTCCCGACCATGCCTGCGCCTGCCGCCAGCGGCACGACGACCGCGGGCGCCGTCGCGACGGCGGGCCTCGCCTCTCGAAGCCGGTCCGGGTTGCCCCAGGCGGACTTGGAGCCCTCCACGTCGATGAGGTCCTTCACGGCGAACGTCAGGTCCTGAAGCGGCCCGGTGATCGTCGTCCGCGTCTTGGCACAGCTATGAGCGACGAAGGCCGAGCGCCGGATGGCATCAAGATCAAATGTCATGGCGACTATTCCGCCGCGTTCGACAACTTTCGATCCACCATGGGCAACCCGTAAGACGACATGAAGTCGTTGACCGGCGACTTCACGGAATCCCAATCGAAGAAGCGGAAAGAGTTGCCTCGCGTGACGAACGGCGGCCCCGAGTAGAACATCTCGTATTGCAGATGGCGGGAGCCGAATTCCGAGCCGACGGCATCCCACGCCAGCTTCATGAGCTTCACGCGTTCCTCCGACGAGACCACCGGGGAACGCTGCGTCTTGCGAATGATCGCGTTCGTTTCCGGGGTCTCGAAATCGGCGTACGAGGACGGCACCATGATCATCCCGCCGCCGGACAGCGACCGAATGGCCTCGACGACCTCCGGGTAGGTCGTCTGAGCGACGACCTGTGCCGTGCAGAGCAGCGAGCGATCGGGCACGTAGTAGCCCTGGAAGTTTTCCCCTTTCAGTTCCATGGCGATCACCAGCGCCTCGATGGTGGACACCTTGGCGGCGATCAGGCCCAGCGTGTCGCGGACTTGCGGGTAATTGATGATGTTGTTCGTCTCGGCGATCTTCCGCGTGATGCCGAGCAGGAACCGCAGCTTGACCATCAGGCGGATCATGCATTGGTAATTCTGGAAGACGTGCGCGCGGGTTTCATGCCACTGCGCAGTCGCCATCCTCAGATCCTTGAAGACGAATACGCGATCCCACGGAATCTTGACGTCGTCGAAGTGGACCACTGCATCGTTCTCGTCGAACCGCGACGACAGCGGGTAGTCGAACGTGGAGGTGGCGTTCTGCTCGTAGCTGCGGCGCGACATCAGGGTCAGACCCTTGGCCGAGAGCGGCACCACCGCCGTGAAGGCGTAGGCTTCGTCTCCCGCCTGCAGGGCCTGGAAGCCGGAGACGAGAAGCTCGTTGGCCATGACGCCGCTCGTCGCGAGCATTTTCGAGCCGCGGATCGTGATGCCGCCGGCATCCTCGTCGACGACGGATGCGACGAGATGCGGGTCCGGCTGCTCGCCGGCCGACTTCGCCTTGTCGGCCTGCGGATTGATGATGACGTAGGAGAGGAAGAGGTCGTTGTCGCGCGCATAGTCGAAATACGATTCGAGCGCTGCCGATCGTTTCGCATCGTTGTTTCGAAACGCCGAGATGCCCATCCGGAAACCGGCGAGCGTCGAAGCGACATGATCGGGCGACCGACCGACCATGCCGCAAGTCAGTGCCGACCAGCTCTCCAGCGCCTGGCGCCGCTTCACGAGGTCGCTGTAGGTTTTAGGGAGCTGCCACGCCAGATTGACCCTGTCACCGCTCGTCGGCGAGACGAACGTCATGGCCTCTACGTTCTCGGCGGCGGCTTGGTAGTCGTAGAGCCCGGCAGCGGTGGCGACGGCGCTCTTGAAGCAATGGTCCGTCGCGACGTCCGAGACGCGACGTCCGTCGATGTAGATCGACCGATTGTCTTTGATGCTCGCCAGGTAGGCTTTGCCGTCCTTGGGCATTGGGACTCCGCAATCATCGCTTGCTGGAATCCGACGCCAGGCTCTTACCCATTGCAGCCGAATTTATGCAAGCAGCATAATGACGTCCGGCGATCAACGTCAAGCCAAACGATTGTGCAGCACGCAGGTGAATGCGGGAGAGGCTCGGCCGACTGATGCGGCAGGCTGCTCACGAAAGCGTCACACAACTCCGGTCCGCTTCAAATCGATCTTGCAGCGGCGTGGTCTGCAATCATCATGTCCGGCCGACCGAGGGTTCGGGCTCGGACGCAAGCCCTTCCTGATTTGGGTCGCTGTTCGCGCGTTTGCCATGCCGCTTTGGCTTCGCGAACGGCGACGAGGATCTCAACGACGTGTACGTTGAACCGCGCTGGCGGCGGGCGATTGTCGGGTTCTTCGGCGTGCCGCTCCGTCAGCTTCTGGAACAGCGGCAGGAAGCGACGCTTCACCATGTTGTCGTGGCCCTCGTAGCCACCCCGCCGGTTCGGAAAAACCCGATCGTCGGAGCGGGGCCGCTGGCTGCGCTGCCGCCACTCCCGTCGCGCCGGGTCGAACGCGCCATCGCTCATCGAGACCGTCAGGCCCTCGACGAGTGCGCGCGAGAAGCTCGCGACTACGCCGTAATCGGTGATGCTCGGCTCGGCCGATTTCGACGGCGGACCCCGACTCCCGCTCGGCTCATCGCGGCAACGCACGGGATCGTCGCTCCGCTTAGAGCGCTCTCCGCCCAAGTGGACGCCGGTTCAGCGAAAGAAAGCGCGATAAAACAACGA
>NZ_CAXTBY010000088.1:0-17329 GCF_964242245.1 uncultured Methylobacterium sp.
CAGATGCACCCATCTCTCGACGCGATCGGATGAAGCGTGAATCCCCTCGCCCCGCGTGCCGGGACGCGAGAGGCGAAGCCGAAGCGACGGTGAGGGGGCGCAAACGGAAGGGTCTCGTCCGGGTTCGCCCCCTCACCCTCGGCTGCCGCCTCGCCGCGACGACGACGGGGTCGTCGCAGCCCTCTCCCCGCAGGCGGGGCGAGGGGATGCGCGGCCACCGACGCACCAAGCGCCGGGATGTGTAAATACGGTAGCGTAGAGGGAGAGGGAGGAAGGCGGGAACCGTCACGCCCGACATGCGACCTCCTCAAAGACTTCGGTCTCCGCGAACGCCGCGTCCGGCACCGCGAAGCTGTCGAGCCCCTGGCCGAAGCGGTCCTGGAGGTAGGCGTCGGTGCGCCGCTCCATCGCCTTGTCGGACGCGACGGAAAGCGACAGGGAGCGGCCGGCGCGCCACTCGACGACCGCGCCGCGCTCGACGATCACGACGCCGTCCTTCAGCACCAGCTCGGCGCTCGCGAACATCGCGGTCCGGTCTCGATCGTCGCGGTAGACGGCGACGTCCGCCCGCGCCCCCGCGCGCAGGTGTCCGCGGTCGGAAAGCCCCAGCAGCTTGGCGGGGCCCGAACGGGTGAGCTGCGCGATCTCGGAGAAGGAGTATTCGCGCTCGATCTGCGGCAGCGACGAGCGCTCGGCCACGACCTTGGGCAGGGTCGCGATCTCGCGGTCGCGCGCCGCCTTGTCCATCAGCAGGTGGATGATGTGCGGGTAGGCCGTGAACGGTCCGCCGTTGGGATGATCCGTGGTGAGGATGGTGCGCTCGGGCTCCTGCGAGAGCAGCATGATCTCCAGGCCGATCGCCCATTGCAGCGAGCTCGTCGGCCCGCGCGGCCGGTAGAGGAACGGCACCACGCCGCCGCCCTCCGCGTCGCCGGCGTTGAGCACCCACTTCTTCGGGTTGGCGCCCTTGCGGCCGCCGAACTGGCGCAGGATGTCCATCGACACCGTCACCGTCTGGCCGAACACCACTTGGCCGATGTCGAGCGTCGCGTTGGGGTTGGCGTGGATGGCCTCGACGATCCGGTCCGCGGCCGAGCGGAAGCCGCCGGTCATCGGGTTTTCCGGGTCGGCGGCGCCGTAGGCGTAGAACTGCGCGTGGGCGAAGTGGATGCGCCGCCCCTCGGCCGCCGCCAGCGTCTCGACGAACGCGTCGTCGGCACCGGGCAGGCCGAGGTTGTTGCAGTGGACGTGGAGCGGATGCGGCACGCCGATCGCCTCGACGGCATCGAGCAGCGAACCCATGATCGTGCGCGTGGACAGGCCGTAGACGGGGATCTCGTCGTCGAGGCTGAGCTTCAGCGCCCCGTCCTTGAAGGCCGAGGCGCCGCCCGCGTTGATGCACTTGACGCCGAGCGCCCGCGTCATCGCGACGTTGAGCGCCACGAGGTCGCGCACCGCGTCCTTGCTCTCCCCGGCGCGAAGAAGCTGGAGCAGGTGGTCGTCGTTGCCCATCACGGCCAGCGCGCCGCGGTCAAGCAGCGGGATGTCGGCGAGTTCGAGCTGGGTCGCCAGCGCGTGGGAGGGCGGCATCGCCGGCTCGACGGCGGTGGTGTAGCCCATCCTGGCATATTCCGCGCCGATCCAGGCCGCCGCCCCGCCGGCATGGGCGAAGGGATGGCCGTCGGGCGCCGCCTCGCTGACGTAGAGGTCGGGCAGCAGCAGCCGCGAGGTCACGACGTTGCCGCCGGCGATGTGCGAATGCACCTCGACGCCGCCGGCCATCACCACGCAGCCCGCGGCGTCGACGGTGCGGTCTGGCGTGCGCTCGGAGGGGCCGACGATCCGGCCGTCCTCGATCCACACGTCGCCCACGGCATCACGCCCCGCGGTCGGATCGACGACCCGGCCTCCGCGAATCCGGATCAGCATGAGGGCTCCTCGCGGCCGGTCAAGCGTGCCTGGATGCGGGCGATCACGTCGGCCGCCGTGAGGTCGGCCCCGTGCCCCGCCCGATAGGTCAGCGCCGCGCGGCCCTCGTTCCACAGCACGCCGCCGGTGCTCGCGCCCGGCACGCCGACCGCGATGACGATCTCGGCCGTCCCCGGCGCGGCCTCCGGGCTGCCCGCACCGACGAGGGCGACGGCGGGCAGGCCCATAAGCCAGGGCGGAGGCGCGGCCGGCAGCGTCGAGAGCCAGAGAACCGCGTCGGCCTCGCCGGCCGCGACCTGCCGCCCGGCATCGAAGCGCCAGGGGTCGTGCTCCGGGACGCGCCGGCCGAAGCCGGTGCGCGGCGCCTGTCCCGTCGTCCAGGCCGCCACCTGCACGACGGCCCGGTCCTGATCCGCGCCGTCCAGGGCGAGCGCGAAGCAGCGCGCGGCCTCGTTCACGTCGCGGACGAGGCCCTGCAGCATCTCGACGCCGAGCTCGCCGAGCTCGGCCGGATCGTAGAGGACGACGCCGTAGCGCGCGGCGGAGAGCGCCCGGGCAACGGTGCCGAGCGCAGCGTCGGCGGCCAGATGACCCTTGGCGCAGGCCCGCAGGTGCGCGATCACCGTGGCCGGGTCCGCCGCGGCGGAGCCCTCCAGGGACAGCACCGTCCGCTCGGAGCCGGCCGCCCGGCCGCGGACGGGCTTCGTGCCACGCAGCGTCCCGGCGATGGCGGCGGTCCCGGCGGTCGCGCCGACGAGGAGGACGACGTCGGCGCGGCCCACAGCCTCCGCGGGCGTCGTCGTCATGGCGCCGGTGCGGCTGAGCGAACCGAGCTCGGCGTAGGTGCCGGCCGCCCCCAGGGTGTCGACGGAGGCGCCGATGGTGCCGGCGAGGCGGTAGGCGGCGCGGATCGCGGCGACGTCGGCGTTCAGACCGGCGAGGATCGGCGCGCGGGCGTCCGCCAGAAGCGCGGCGGCGGCCGCGATGGCGTCCTCCGCGTTCGTCGCGTCACCGTTCACCCAGGCCGCCATGCATCCTCGCCCGACGTTTCTTGAGGCGTCGCAGACCGTTGCCGTAAGACCGGGAACGGACGAAGCCGAAGGCTCGGTCCGCGCCGGAATGGCCTGCCCGTGCGGAACGGTCCGGTCCCGCGCGGACGGCACTCGGAATGCCTGCGCGGGGTCCACGTTTGCATCGGTCTCAGGGTGCAGGCAACCCTCCGTGCTCGAATCGCGGCATTCGGAGCCGGCCGCCCGAGGGCGGTTGCTCCGCAGGCCGGCTCCGTGGGAGAAGCCGCCTCTCACGAAGGCCGGCGTCGAACGCGGCCGCGGGAGCAGGGAGGATTCGGCGTGGCGATGGCCGAGGGCGAGGGGTGTCGAGGTGTCTGAGCCTCCGGATCGGAATCGATCCGCCGACACGGCCGGCAGCCCGCCGCGATCGATCCGCGTCCACGCCCCGGCGCGCCTGCATTTCGGCTTCCTCGACCTGCACGGCGGTCTCGGCCGGCGCTTCGGCAGCCTCGGGCTCGCCATCGACGCGCCCGGCGTGCGGCTCACCGCGACCGCGTCGGACATCCTCGCGGTCGAGGGCCCGGAGGCCGGGCGCGTCCGCGGCTACGTGCGCGCGGCCGCCGACCACCTCGGCGTCCCGGCGACCGTCGCGATCCGCGTCGAGGCAGCGATCCCAGCCCATGCCGGCTTCGGCTCGGGGACGCAACTCGCGCTCAGCGTCGCCGCGGCCCTGGCAGGGCTCGCGACCAAACCGTTCTCGGCGGAGGGCTTCTCCAACGCCCTCGACCGCGGCAACCGCTCCGGCATCGGCCTGCGCGCCTTCACCGAGGGCGGCCTGATCGTCGATGCCGGGCGCGACGCGACCGGCGCCCCGCCGCCGGTCATCGCCCGGCTGCCCTATCCGGAGGCGTGGCGCGTGGTGCTGATCCTCGACGAGACCGCGACGGGCCTCCACGGGATCAGCGAGCGCGCGGCGTTCCGCGACCTGCCGCGCTTCCCCGAGGCGCAGGCCGCCGAGATCTGCCGCATCGTGCTGATGCAGGTGATGCCGGCCCTGGTGCTGGCCGAGCCGCGGGGCTTCGGTGCCGGCATCAGCGCGATCCAGCGCCTGATCGGCGATCACTTCTCGCCCCACCAGGGCGGGCGCTACGCGAGCCCCGCCGTCGCCGAGGCCCTGGCCTGGGTCGCGGCGCAAGGGGTGGCCGGCTACGGACAGAGCTCCTGGGGCCCGACGGGCTTCGCGCTGGTCCCTTCGGACGCGGACGCGCGCGCGCTGGTCGACGGACTGACGCGGCCGGGACCGCTGCGGTTCCTGATCGCGCGCGGGCGGAACAGGGGAGCGGACATGTCCGTCGCCTGAGCCGGCCGGATTATGCGGACGATGCCGCATCGATATCATTCGGGCGTGTCCGCGCCCGGGACCGCGGCCTGACGTGGGGCTCCGGACTGAGACGACTCACTAGCAAAGCCGATACGGGGAAACGCCATGGCCCGCTCGATCCTTCACATGCTCACGCCGCTCAGGCACATGAGTCCGTTCGACGTGAACATGGCCGTGGATGCCGGCTTCGAGACCATCGTCACCCACACCGACGTGACGCTCCCCGACGTGGTCTCGCTGACCCAGGACTCGATCTTCTCGCGCGCGCCGGCCGACGGGGTGCGCACCGGCATCTTCATCGGCGGCAAGAACGCGGAGGACGCCCTCGACATGATGGACCGGGCGAAGAAGGCCTTCGTGCCGCCGTTCGCCAACCACCTCTTCGCCGACCCGGCCGGCTCCTTCACCACCGGTGCCGCCATGGTCGCGCAGGTCGCCCGCGCGCTGCGGGAAAAATTCGGGACGGGGCTGAAGGACAAGCGCATCGTCATCTTCGGCGGTGCCGGCGTCGTCGCCTACGTCGCCGCGGTGATCGGGGCGCTGGAGGGCGCCCGAACCGTGCTCGTCGGCCACGACGGCGAGGAGCGGGTCTCGAAGATCGCCTTCACGATGAAGTGGCGCTTCGGCATCGCGGTCGATGCCATCGACGGCACGACGCCGGACGACCGCCGCCGGGCGATCGCGGACGCCGACGTGATCCTGTCGGCCGGCCCCGCCGGCATTCCGATCCTCTCGGCGGACGACCTGCGCGCGGCGCCGAACCTGCTCGTCGCCTCCGACGTCAACGCCGTGCCGCCGGCAGGGATCGCCGGGATCGACGTGAACGCCGTTGACGCCGCTCTTCCGGTCGGGCGAGGCATCGGCATCGGCGCGCTCGCCGTCGGGAACGTCAAGTACCAGACCCAGTGGCAGCTCTTCCGGCGCATGCTCGCCGCCGACGCGCCGCTCTGCCTCGATTTCCGCGACGCCTACGCGCTCGCCGTCGAGGTCGCGGGCTGACCCCGCATGGGCGGCGACGCGGTCCTGATCGCGGCCCAGTCGGGCCGCGCCCTGGCGCAGGCCGCCCGCCGGGCGGGGTTGCGCCCGTTCGTCGCCGACCTGTTCGGCGACGCCGACACCCTGGACTTGGCCGAGGCGCACCGGCCTCTCGCCGGCCGCTTCGGCGCCGGACGGCCGTTCGGCCCGGGCGTGCTCGCCCGCCTCGACGAACTCGCGGCACTGGCCGGCGGGCGGGCGGTGGGCGTGGTGCTCGGCAGCGGCTTCGAGGGCGCGCCGGACCTGATCCGGGACATCGCGGACAGGCACAGACTCCTCGGCGCCGCGCCGGACTGCATCGCCGCGCTGAAGGACCCGTTCCGGTTCGCTGCGCTCTGCGCCGACCTCGCGATCCCGCACCCGTCGGTGACGCGCGCGCCGCTGGACGATCCGAAGGCGTGGCTCCTCAAGCGGGCCGGCGGCTGCGGCGGCGGCCACATCCGTGCCGCGGCGCGGGGACCAGCGCCCGCGGGGGCCTACTTCCAGGCCCGGGTGCCGGGCCGCGCCCACGCCCTCAACGTGCTGGCCGACGGGCGGACGATCCGCGTGCTCGCCGTGACCGAGCAGTGGAGCGCGCCTGCGCGCGGGCGTCCGTTCCGCTACGCCGGGGCTCTGGCGCGAGGTAGGCACGAGCCCGCGCCGATCCCATCCGCGATCATCTCGGCCGTGACGGCGGCCGTCGACGCCCTCGTCCGGAGAACCGGGCTGCGCGGGCTCGCCAGCGCCGACATCCTCGTCGGGGACGGCGCGTGGTGGCTCACCGAGATCAATCCGCGCCCCGGCGCGACCCTCGACATCCTCGACCGGCGGGCCCGCCCGCTGCTCGACGCGCACGTCGCGGCGTGCCGCGGCGACCTCGCCGGCCTCGACGCGGCCCCGCAGGATGCGGCGGCCTCCGAGATCTGCTACGCGGCGCGGGACCAGCGGCCCGTTCCGGCGATCGACTGGCCGGACCACGTGCGGGATCGTCCCCGCGCCGGCACCACGGTCGCGCGGGACGCCCCCCTCTGCACGGTCGTGGCGACCGGGCGTGATGCGGGAACCGCCAAGCAAGAGTTGCGGACACGGATCGCGCACCTGCGCGGCAGCCTGTCCGGGGAGGAAGCCCGTGAGCACCACCATGAGTCCCAAGCAGCCCAGTATCAACGCCCTGTCCGCGCCCCTGGTGGAGCGGCTGATCGCTGACGCGGACGCCCTCCGCCTGTCCGTCACCCAGGAGGCCGGCGGCGCGCGCATGGTCGACGCGGGCGCCGGAGCCCGAGGCTCGATCGAGGCCGGTCGCCGCATCGCCGAGATCTGCCTCGGGGGCCTGGGCACCGTCACGATCAGCCCGTCCGGCCCGGTCCCATCCTGGCCCTATTCCGTGGTGGTCCACGCGACCGATCCGGTGCTCGCCTGCCTCGGCAGCCAGTATGCCGGCTGGTCCATTGCCGACGAGGACGGAGAATCCGGCTTCTTCGCCCTCGGCTCCGGACCGGGCCGGTCGGTGGCCGTGGTCGAGGCCCTCTTCGAGGAACTCGGCTACCGCGACAGGGCGACCCGGACCGCCCTCGTGCTGGAGGCCGCGGGCGGCCCGCCGGCCAACGTCGTCGCCAAGGTCGCCGAGGCCGCAGGGATGCGGCCGGAGGACCTGACCTTCATCTTCGCCCCGACGCAGAGTCTGGCCGGCGCGACGCAGGTCGTCGCTCGCGTTCTGGAGGTGGCCCTGCACAAGGCCCACACGGTCGGCTTCGACCTTCACAGGATCGTCGACGGCATCGGCTCGGCGCCGCTCTCGCCCCAGCACCCGGACTTCATCCGGGCGATGGGCCGGACCAACGACGCGATCATCTACGGCGGCCGGGTGCAGCTCTTCGTCGATGCCGACGACGCGGACGCCAAGCAGCTCTCCGAGCAGGTGCCCTCGACCACGTCGAAGGATCACGGCGCCCCCTTCGCGGAGGTCTTCGCGCGGGTGAACGGCGACTTCTACAAGATCGACGGCGCCCTGTTCTCGCCGGCCGAGGCGATCGTCACCTCGGTCAAGACCGGCTCGACGTTCCGCGGCGGCCGGCTGATGCCGGAACTGGTCGAGGCGTCGTTCACGTAAGGCACGCGTCTACCCTCTCCCCCCACCAAATCTCGGGCTTGCTCGAGATTTACGCTCTGGGTGTCCAAGTCGGACAAGCCCGACTTGGGTGGGAAGAGGGTAGCCCTCGCGTGAGCGAGGGTCGGGAGAGGGGCGCGCCGCATCCGGCACCGTCGCTCCCCTCTCCCGACGTAGCTCGCGGGCCGCCCTGCCCCTCAGAGGGGGATTACGGCATTCACACATCGCTCCACGCGATCCGGGAAGAGCGCGGGTCCCTTCTCCCATTTGGGAGAGGGACAGGGTGAGGGATGAGAACGATCCGGATGCGGCACGGCCCTCACCCCAGCCCTCTCCCATCCAAGTCGGGCCTGCCCGACTTGGACATCCGAACTGCACATCTCGGGCAAGCCCGAGATGTGCGGGGAGAGGAAGCCGCGCAGCGCTTCGCCCGATCCATGCAGCACCGGTTTCAAGATGTGTGAATTCGCAAGCCGAGGGGGGAGGGAGGGGCGTGGCGGGAAAGATGACGGACATGCGGATCGGGCTCGCGGCCGACAACGGCACGTGGCACAAGGGCCGGCTCCTGGCAGCACTTCGCGCGCTGGGCGTCGAGCCGGTACTGTTCTCACTTGCCGACGTCGCCGTCGTCACCGCCTGCCCTGAGCCGTTGCGGGTCCCGGGTTTTCCGGAGTCGCTGCCCGACGGCGTGCTGCTGCGGACGATCGCCGGCGGCACGTTCGAGGCGACGACGATGCGGCTCGGCGTGCTGCACGCCCTGGTGGCCTCCGGCGTCACGGTCTGGAACGACCCCGTCGCGATCGAGCGCTCGGTCGACAAGGCCGCGACCAGCCTGCGGGTCGCCCGCGCCGGCCTGCCGACGCCGGACACCTTCGTGGTCTCCAGGCGCGAGGCCGCGGCCGAGATCGTCGCCCGCGAGGCCGCCCCCGGCCGCCCCCTGGTGCTCAAGCCCCTGTTCGGCTCGCAAGGGGAGGGGCTGCAACTGATCGAACGCCCGGACGACCTGCCGTCCGAGGAGGCCGTCGCCCGCGTCTACTACCTTCAGCGCTACGTCGCCCGCAGCGACGGGCTGTGGCGGGACTACCGGGTGTTCGTCTGCGAGGGCAGGGCGGTCGCCGGCATGATCCGCGAGGGCGACGGCTGGATCACCAACGTCCATCGCGGCGGCCGGCCGCTGCCGTGGTCGATGCCGCCGCGCGCCGCGGACCTCGCGGAGGCCGCCGCCGCCGCGGTCGGCGTCGACTACACCGGCGTCGACCTCGTCGCGGATGGGAGTGGGGGCTTCCTCGTCCTGGAGGTCAACTCGATGCCGGCTTGGTCGGGCCTGCAGCGGGTGAGCAAGGTCGATATCGCCGGCGCGGTCGCCCGCGGCTTCCTCGACGCCGTCCGCGCGACCCGCCGGCCCCGCCTCGTGGTGGCGTGATGGGCCTCGCTCCGGCGCGGATCGAGACGCTCTACCGGGCCGCGTGCTTGGCCGAACTCGACGCGCTCAAGCCCGGCAACGTCCACGCCTACGCCGCGGGCCACCGCATGGCGGTCGCCGATTTCGTCGCGAGCGCCGACGCCTCGGCGCCGGCGCTCGCGCGGGCGGGCGCCGGGATCGGCGCGCGGGTGCACGGGGCCGTCGCGGCGACGATGACGGCGGTGGGCCAGAACACCAACCTCGGCATCCTCCTGCTGTGCGCGCCTCTGGCCCGCGCCGCCGAGCGGGGCGTCGACCTGGAGACAGTCCTGGCGGACCTCGACGGGGAGGACGGCCGGGAGACGTTCGCGGCGATCCGGCGCGCCAATCCCGGCGGGCTCGGGCGGGCCGAGCGTCACGACGTGGCGCAGGAGGCGCCCGCCTCGCTCATCGCCGCGATGGCGGAGGCGGCGCCCCGCGACCGGATCGCGCGCGCCTACGTCACCGGCTTCGCGGACCTCTTCGCGGTCGGCCTGCCCGCGCTGGCGGCAGCGCGGACCATGGGGCTCGATCCGGCCTGGAGCACGAGCGCCGTGCACTTGGCCTACCTCGCGGCCTTTCCCGACAGCCACGTCGCCCGCAAGTTCGGCCTCGCGCGCGCCGAGTCCGTCCGCGCGGAGGCGGCGCGCGTCGTCGCCGGCCTGGACCTGCGCGACCGGCCCGTGGGGCCGCTGCTGGCCCTCGATGCCGACCTCAAGCAAGCGGGGATCAACCCGGGAACGAGCGCCGACCTCACGGTCGCGACCCTGTTCTGCGACGCCCTCGAAGCGGCGGGAGCGAACCTCGGTCGGCCGCGCCCGAACCTCGAATAGTTCCCGCGGAGGCAGGGGTCGTGCCGGTTTGATTTATCGATTCCAGCGCCTTGCGCAGGGTTGTGACGAACAGGCCCCCACGGTAGGGTCCGGCCGCTATCCGGGCTAACCGGCTCGGCTCGAAGGCCGGGCGCCGAAAACAAGGATGGCTTCCGGCCGCGGCCGACGGGCGCGCCGCGCGCCTTTTTTCGGAATCCAGGGAGAGAACCCGTATGGCGAAGATCACCAAGGTGCAGGTCGGCGAGGCCCTCGTCGGCGACGGCAACGAGGTCGCCCACATCGACCTCATCATCGGGCCGCGCGGCTCGCCGGCCGAGACGGCCTTCTGCAACGGCCTCGTGAACAACAAGCACGGCTTCACCAGCCTGCTCGCGGTCATCGCGCCGAACCTGCCGTGCAAGCCCAACACGCTGATGTTCAACAAGGTCACCATCAACGACGCCCGTCAGGCCGTCCAGATGTTCGGCCCCGCCCAGCACGGCGTCGCCATGGCCGTGCAGGACGCGGTCGCCGAGGGCATCATCCCGGCCGACGAGGCCGATGACCTGTTCATCCTGGTCGGCGTGTTCATCCACTGGGAGGCGGCCGACGACGCCAAGATCCAGAAGTACAACTACGAGGCCGTCAAGCTGTCGATCCAGCGCGCCGTCTCCGGCGAGCCGAAGGCTGCGACCGTCACCGAGCAGCGCAAGTCCGCGACCCACCCCTTCGCGGCGAACGCTTAGATCGGGGACAGTCCTGGGCAGAGCGCGCCTCCGCCCGTACCGCGGGGCCTGCTCCAGCGACTGGCTTCCATCTTCCTCGGACGATAGAATCAAAGAGGCGGGACGGCGATAAGCCGCCCCGCCTCTTTTTGTTTCGCCCGCCGCTTGTCAGCTTCGGCGCGAGGCGCCCATCCCGACGATCACCGCACGAGGACCGGCATGAGCGAGACGAAGACCACCTTCCAGAAGGCGCCCAAGCGCAAGAAGGAGAAGGCCCGCACCGTCTCGGTGTCGCCCGAGATGCGGCAGGCCTATGCCGACCTGATCACCGAGCGGGCGACCAAGCAGGAAACCTACGGCCGGCACCTGCCCGTATCGGAACCGCGCGATAAGTGATAGCGGCCGATAACGCGCGAAGCCTCGGCGCACCATGATCAGTCGAATGCGTCGATAGAGATGGCTGATTATTATCCGATTCTGATGCGTGCTATGCAGGCATTGCCGAACGGTGGCGCAAGCATCAGTATGCGCCGAGCAGTCTACGATCGCGCGCGCTCGGCGTTGTTGCGGCAATTGCGGGAACTCGAACCTCCGCTGCCGGAGGCGGACATACGCGCTGAGGAAGAAGCGCTGGATACCAGCGTCGAAAAAATCGAGGCTGAATTCTCACGTTTGTCCGCCTCGCGGGATCGCGATACCCAGAGGGATGTGCTGAAGGGAAAGCTCGCGGAAGTAGTGAGTCCCGAACCGGCGTTATCGGTTGAGGGCAAGCTCGACGCGGCGGCAAATAAGATCTACGATGCGCCGGATGGCGAGGGTGATCTGGTCACGCTCCCCATTCGCCAGAACACGCTCATCAAGACCATCGGCGCGGGATTGCCGAGGAATGCCCCCCGACATCTTAAGAGCGCATTGGACAGCTATTCAGACGAGTTGATCGCTCGGGGCAGTCAACCGATCCTCGGCATCCTAAGAGACATGGCCGACATCGTCGCCGCTGATGTCGGCGCACCGAACGCGGCCCGCGAATGGCTCCCAGAAGGGCTCGTGACTGCATTCGAGATATTTATGCGAAATCATGCCAGCCTGATCGAGCACTTTCCCTTGGATCGCGACCGCGAGACCTTATACAGCGAGTCAAACGTCAACGAAGACTTGGCGGAAGGGAAAAGCCTCACTGATCCCTTCGACATGGTCGCACGCGCGAGCAGGGACGCCGGCAGGGCCGGCCTCGCGACGCAGGACTTCGTGATGGTCGTCGACAAGATGACAGAGTTCGCCAGGGTGGTCGCATCACTGCCCGCACGTCAGGACGATCCCACAGCGGATACCAAGACCAATACGATGAATCCGAAGAAACGCGCGGTGTTGACGGGGTTTGGCTTCTTCGAGCGAACGTATAACCTGCTCGGCTCGACGGCGACGCTTTCGGGTCCGCCGGCCGGCAACGCCCTGTTGACCGCCATTCAGAACGCGGCAGCGGCACTGTCGAAGTTCATCGGGTTCTGAAAACTTCCAAGGAACATCGACACTCCCTGTATTCGGCGGCCGCTTCAGCAACGCGACGGCCGCCGAATCCCCTTTCATGCCTTCTGTTGCCAAGCCTCGATCACGTCCTCCACCGTCCGCAACCCCGCACGCGGCGCGTTGACCAGGCACGCCATGTTGCCGGGCGGGTGCTGGTTCCTCCACATCTTGGTGTGGGCCTGCGGGATCTTGGCCCAGGGAAACACCTCGCTCATGCACGGGTCGACGCGGCGGTCGAGCACGAAGCGGTTGGCCGCCGACGCCTGCTTGAGGTGGGCGAAGTGCGAGCCCTGGATGCGCTTCTGCCGCATCCAGACGTAGCGGGCGTCGAACGTGATGTTGAAGCCCGTGGTGCCGGCGCAGAACACCACCATGCCGCCGCGCTTCACCACCAGCGCCGAGACCGGAAAGGTCGCCTCGCCGGGGTGCTCGAACACGATATCGACGTCGTTGCCCTTGCCGGCGATGTCCCAGATCGCCTTGCCGAACTTTCGCGCTTCCTTGGTCCAGGCGTTGAATTCAGGCGAGTTCACTTTGGGGAGCTGGCCCCAGCATTCGAAATCCTTGCGGTTGATGACGCCCTTGGCCCCGAGGCTCATCACGTAGTCGCGCTTGGATTCATCCGAGATCACGGCGATGGCGTTGGCGCCGGACGCCGCGCAGAGTTGCACGCCGAAGACGCCGAGGCCCCCGGAGGCGCCCCAGATCAGCACGTTCTGGCCCGGCCGGACGGTGTGGGGGGCGTGGCCGAACAGCATGCGGTAGGCGGTGGCGAGCGTCAGCGTGTAGCAGGCGGCCTCCTCCCAGGTCAGGTGCTTCGGCCGGTCCATGAGCTGGCGCGACTGCACCCGGCAGAACTGCGCGAACGAGCCGTCCGGCGTCTCGTAGCCCCAGATCCGCTGCGAGGACGAGAACATCGGGTCGCCGCCGTTGCACTCCTCGTCGTCGCCGTCGTCCTGGTTGCAGTGGACGATGACCTCGTCGCCGACCCTCCAGCGCTTCACCTTGGCGCCGGTGGCCCAGACGATGCCCGACGCGTCCGAACCCGCCACGTGCAGCGCGGCCTTATGCACGTCGAACGGCGAGATCGGCTCGCCCAGACCCGCCCACACGCCGTTGTAGTTCACGCCGGCCGCCATGACGTAGACCAGCACCTCGTCGTCGCCGATCGACCACGTCGGCACCACTTCGAGCTGCATCGCCTCTTCCGGGGGGCCGTGGCGCTCGCGCCGGATCGCCCAGGCGTACATGGTCGCCGGCACGTGGCCGAGCGGCGGGACCTCGCCCATCTCGTAGAGGTCCTTCGCTTCGCCCGTCCCGGCTCCGGCCGGTTGCACCGTCGCGCTGGCCGCCATCGTCTCGCTCCTCATCTCGTGTCCGATCGCGGTTCTGACACGCCGCGGTTCCGGTCATCGCCTATAGCGACGATGGCCGGCGCCTCCAAGTGGGCCGACAGGGCGGGACGGCGCCGAACGTCGATCCGGCGGGCGCAGTTCGCTGCAACGTCCAAGTGAATTTGAAGCTGCTTCGAAAACAATTTGCCCGACCGCACGATGTTGTCTTTGCGGGCGGTGTTCGCCGTGCAGCGGGCCACGAAAGATCGGCATTGCGCGGCGGGACTCGACCTTTGGTGTGATGACGTTCCGCCGCCGCTTCGCTACGGTGACGGCAATCGGACGGTGACGCGAAATCAGGGAGGCCGGGCGGATGAGCGGTAAGGCAGCTTTCGCCGAGGTGAAGCGCGACAAGCCGTGGATCATCCGCACCTACGCGGGTCACTCCGATGCGGCGGAGTCGAACGCGCTCTATCGCGGAAACCTCGCCAAGGGGCAGACCGGCCTGTCGGTGGCCTTCGACCTACCGACGCAGACCGGGTACGACCCCGACCACGAGCTCGCCCGCGGCGAGGTCGGCAAGGTCGGCGTCTCGATCGCGCATCTCGGCGACATGCGGACGCTGTTTGCCGACATCCCGCTCGTCCAGATGAACACCTCGATGACGATCAACGCCACGGCGCCGTGGCTGCTGTCGCTCTACCTCGCGGTCGCCGAGGAGCAGGGCGCGCCGTTCTCCGGGCTTCAGGGCACCACGCAGAACGACATCATCAAGGAGTACCTGTCGCGGGGCACCTACGTGTTCCCCCCGGCGCCGAGCCTCCGGCTGACCAAGGACGTGATCCTGTTCACGACCAAGCAAGTGCCGAAGTGGAACCCGATGAACGTCTGCTCCTACCACCTGCAGGAGGCCGGCGCGACGCCGATTCAGGAGCTGTCCTACGCGCTGGCCATCGCCATCGCGGTGCTCGATACCGTGCGCGACGATCCCGATTTCGACCCCGAGAGCTTCCCGGACGTGTTCGGCCGGATCTCGTTCTTCGTGAACGCGGGCCTGCGCTTCGTCACCGAGATCTGCAAGATGCGCGCGTTCGCCGAGCTCTGGGACGAGATCGCCCAGGAGCGTTACGGCATCGACGACCCGAAGAAGCGCATTTTTCGGTACGGCGTGCAGGTCAATTCGCTCGGGCTCACCGAGCAGCAGCCGGAAAACAACGTCCATCGCATCCTCATCGAGATGCTGGCCGTCACCCTCTCCAAGCGCGCCCGCGCCCGCGCTGTGCAGTTGCCGGCCTGGAACGAGGCGCTCGGCCTGCCGCGGCCCTGGGACCAGCAATGGTCGATGCGCATGCAGCAGATCCTCGCCTTCGAGACCGACCTCCTCGAGTACGACGACATCTTCGACGGCAGCCACGTGATCGACGCCAAGGTCGAGGCGCTGAAGGCCGAGACGCGGGCGGAGCTCGAGCGCATCGGCGGCATCGGCGGGGCGGTGGCCGCGGTCGAGACCGGCGCGCTCAAGCAGTCGCTGGTCGAATCCAACGCCCGCCGCATCTCGGCGATCGAGGCCGGCGACCAAGTGGTGGTCGGCGTCAACAAGTGGCAGCAGGGCGAGCCGTCGCCGCTGACCGCCGGCGAAGGCGCGATCTTCACGGTCTCGGAGACCGTCGAGATGGAAGCGGAGGCCCGCATCCGCGCATGGCGCTCGAAACGCGACGCTGCCGCCGTCGGGAAGGCGCTCGAAGACCTGGAGGCCGCCGCACGGTCCGGCGCCAACATCATGCCGGTGTCGATCGCAGCGGCGAAGGCCGGCGTCACCACCGGCGAATGGGGGAGCCGCCTGCGCGAGGTGTTCGGGGAGTACCGCGCGCCGACCGGCGTCACCCTACAGACCGTCTCGTCCGGTGCGGCGGAAGAAGCAAAACTCCTGATCGCCGAGCTCGGTGAGCGCCTGGGCGAGCAGCCCCGCCTCGTCGTCGGCAAGCCGGGGCTGGACGGTCACTCGAACGGCGCCGAGCAGATCGCCTTGCGCGCCCGCGACGTCGGCTTCGACGTGAGCTACGACGGCATCCGCCAGACCCCGGCCGAGATCGTCGCCAAGGTGCGTGAGACCGGCGCCCACGTCGTCGGCCTGTCGATCCTGTCCGGCTCGCACGTGCCCCTGGTGCGCGACGTGAAAGCCCGGATGCGCGAGGCCGGCCTCGATCACATCCCCCTGGTGGTCGGCGGCATCATCTCGCCGGACGACGAACTCGTGCTCAGGAACATGGGCGTCTCGGCGGTCTACACGCCGAAGGACTACGTCATCGACACGATCATGATCGGGCTCGCCAAGGTGGTCGACCGGGCGCTCGACAAGGCGCAGGCCGAGCGCGACGACGCCCGGGCGGGCGTTGCCGGAGCGCGGCCCCGCGGCAACGGCGCCGAGCAGGTGTTCTGATCTCCCACCGTATGCCTCGCCGCGACGGATCTGCGCGCGCGATCCGTTTCGCGGGGCGGAACGCGTCCCACGGCCCTTGCGAAGCGGGAGCGGGCGGCGCCGGACCGACCGCGCCCGATCCCCCGGCTTGACGGCTCGGCTCGGCGGACGTGCCGCCCGGCGGCGTCACCCAAGCTCATGATCCTCGCACCCCTCATCGCCGTCCCCCTGGCCGCCGCCCTCGGCGCGGGGCTGATTGTCCGCCTCCGGCCGCTGCTGGTGCGCTACGCGCTCGCCCGGCCGAACGCCCGCTCCAGCCACACCAAGCCGACGCCGCAGGGCGGCGGGATCGCGGTGGTCGCCGCGACGCTCGCGGTGACGGGCCTGCTGCTCACTGCTGGCGACGCGACCCGCGAGGTGCTGGTTCTCGGCCTCGGCGCGGTGCTGCTCGCGGTCGTCGGCGCCGTCGACGATGTCCGGCCGCTGCCGGCCCTCCTGCGCCTGATCCTGCAGGCGGTCGCGGTCGGGGCGCTGGTCGCAAGCGTCGAGGGACGGTTGCTGCCGGACCTGCCGCCCGCGCTGGAGCGCGGCCTCGCCGTGCTGGCGGGTGTCTGGTTCGTCAACCTCGTCAACTTCATGGACGGCCTGGACTGGATGACGGTGGCCGAGGTGGTGCCGATCACCGGCGCCCTCGTGCTGCTGGGCCTGTCCGGGATCGTGGCGCCGCTGCCGCTGCTCGTGGCCGCCGCCCTCCTCGGGGCGACGCTCGGCTTCGCACCGTTCAACCGGCCGGTGGCCCGGCTCTTCCTCGGAGACGTCGGCTCGCTGCCCGTGGGACTGATCCTGGCGTGGCTGCTCTATCGGCTGGCGCTTCAGGGCGGCTGGGCGGCGGCCGTGCTGCTCCCGCTCTACTACCTCGCCGACGCGACCCTGACGCTGGCGCGCCGCGCGGCCCGGCGCGAGCCGGTCTGGCAGGCCCACCGCGGGCACTTCTACCAGCGCGCCACGGTCAACGGCATCTCGGTGCGCGGCGTCGTGGGTCGAGTGTTCGGCGTGAACCTGGGACTCGCGGGGCTCGCCGGTGCGACCTTGCTTTGGCCGTCCTGGCCCGTCACCATCCTGGGCCTGTCGACGGGAGGAACGCTGGTCGGGCTGCTTCTGATCCGCTTTTCCCGGCCGCGGACCTGACGCCGTGCGGCGCTCGGGAGCGTCTCGCGCGAGACCTACGGCGTACCGAGCGACCTCCGGAAGACCAACGGCAAAGGAACGCTGTGTGTAAGGCTTCCTGTTGATCGGCTCGACTTGCACCCTCCCACCCCCCCCCACGGGGGAGGGTGGCCCTCGCGTGAGCGAGGGTCGGGAGAGGGGAGCGACGATGCCGAATACGGCGCTCCGCTATCTCGCAAAGGCTTGCCGGGTGCACGCATCGCTCCACGCGATCCAGGATGAGCGCGGGTCCCCACACCCTTCGCGGGAGAGGGATAGGGTGAGGGATGAGAACTGTCCGGAGAGGTCACGCCCCTCATCCCAGCCCTCTCCCATCCAAGTCGGGCCTGCCCGACTTGGACATCCGAGTTGCACATCTCGGGCAAGCCCGAGATGTGTGGGGAGAGGGAGCCGCCCGGCGCTT